>JANNYL010000634.1:0-20881 GCA_031410075.1 Flavobacteriales bacterium | reverse complement strand
CTTCGGTACCCAGCCGCAGCAGTTCAGTTTGATGGGCATGGTCTCGATCCCCATCGCGCCGTGGTCCAAGAAGATGTACACCTCCACCATCGCCGGCTTGACCTTTGACATGGATGCCCTGAACGAAAGCCGTAACGCATTGGTGAATGGAACGCTCGGCGAATTGAACAAGCTGCGCGCGGAGATCAGCAACAAGCAGCAGCAGCTCGCCCTCTACGACAGCGCCATCGTGCCCGCCATGCGCAGCAACTACGAGACCGCCCTGCTGGCCTACGAGCAGAACACCGAGGAACTCTTCATGGTACTCGATGCCTGGCAGAACCTGCGCATGGTGCAGCTCGCGCGGCTCGACCTGGTGAAAGATCTCTCCCTCCTCTATGCAACCTACGATGAACAGCTTGAGATCCGCTGACCGCACCGCACTGCTTGGCGTGGCCGCCCTGCTGATCATATCGGCAGTGCTCGCAGGCTGTGGGAACAAGGGCGGGAAAGAGACGGACCACTCGGCTCACGAAGGAATGGAGGAAGGCATGGAGATGCCCACCGACAAAGGCATGCAAGAAGGGATGGAGATGCCCATGACGGGCGACTCGACAACCTTGGCCAAAGGCCTCGATGCCGCACTGCGCGCGCCCAATGTGTTCGTGGTGGCCAACCTCGATACCGCGCGAATGGAACGCAGGGAATTGCCCATGGACTTCAACGCGACCGGTGTGCTCGCATACGATCCACGGAACATCCAGGTCGTTTCCTCGAGGGCCGCCGGATGGATCGACAAGCTGTATGTGAAGTACCGCTACCAGCCCGTGCAGCAAGGACAAAAGCTCATGGACCTGTACAGCAGGGAGCTCGTCACCGAGCAGGAGAACTACCTCTTCCTCACACGCCAGGAGCCGAAGGATCCGACGATGCTCGCTGCTGCGGGAAAGCGCCTCACGTTGCTCGGCCTCACGGAAGCACAGGTCGCTGAATTGCGCAGGACCGCAACGGTTCCGCGCGCGATCACGGTCTACAGCCCGCGCGCAGGGCACTTGCACGAGGAAGATCGCACGGCAGTGAACGCTGCACCTGGAGCGATGCCGATGACGGGAAGTGCCGGACAGGAATTGACCTTGCGCGAAGGCGCATACGTGGAGAAGGGCCAGACCATCTTTTCCATCTACGGCACGCGCACGGTGCTTGCCTTGCTCAATCCGCATCCTGCGGATGGACAGGATCGCATCACCATCGGACAGAAGGTGACGGTGCGGATCGAAGGAGATACCAGCGCGATCAGGGAAGGCACCGTGGATCTGGTGGAACCGGTTTACCGCGCTGGCGCATCGTTGGTCTCCGTCCGCGTCTATCTGCCGAACCCAGGCGATTCGTTGCGCATCGGCTCGCGGATCTCGGCGGTGATCCATGCCGCACCGCGCAGTTCATGGGTCGTACCCGCAACAGCGGTCATCAGCACTGGCATGCGGCACTATGTGTTCGCGAAGGAAGCAGGTGGCTTCCGATCGCACGAGGTGATCACCGGTGTGCGCTCGGGTGAATGGATCGAACTGCGTTCCGGGATCGATCCGCAGCAGGCGATCGCGCGCAATGCACAACTGCTCATCGACAGTGAGAGCTTCCTCAACAGCACTTCGCCATGAGCATCACCCGGTCCATCCTACTGATCACGGCCCTGGTGCTGGCCTTCGGTTGCGGCAAGAAGCCGGCGAAAGTCGAAGCGGATGACGGCACGTACTACACCTGCTCGATGCATCCGCAAGTGATGGAACAGCATCCCGGTCCCTGTCCGATCTGCAAGATGCCCCTGGTCGCCGTGAAGAAGAACACGGCCCCGGAAGAGGGCGCATTGCAACTCAACACCTTGCAGGTGCAGCTTGGCAACATCACGTTGGACACTGCACGGGTGCGTACGATCCAGGAGGAATTGCTCCTGCCCGGCCGGATCGTCGTGGATCAGCGACAGCTGACCACCGTGAGCACCCGGGTTATGGGCCGCGTGGAGAAATTGTATTTCAAGAACATCGGCGAGCACGTGACGAAGGGCCAGCCGCTCTATGCCCTGTACAGCGAGGATCTGAACGCCACGGTGAGCGAGCTGCTCTTCGCGCGCGATATGGCGAAGAAGGCCGATCCGGCGACCGAGGATCCCGGCCGATTGGAACGCAGCGCACGCAACAAGCTGATCGCATACGGACTCACAGAAGAACAGGTGGATGCATTCGCAACCCTCACCATCGCGCCCTACACGATCGCCTTCCTCAGTCCTGCCTCTGGTGTGATCACCGAATTGCCGATACGCGAAGGCGAGACCCTCATGCAGGGCGCCATGGTGATGAAGCTCGCCTCGCTTTCAGCGCTCTGGGCCGAAGCGCAGATCTATCCCATGGACCGCACCCGGATCAAATTCGGAACGGAATGCAGGATCACGCTGCCCGCTCTGCCTGACACCGTGATCAGTGCGAGGCTCACGTTCGCCAACCCGGAACTGGATCCCTCGTCGATCGTTGGCCTCATCCGGTTGGAGATACCCAATGAGGGTGGACAACTCCTGCCCGGCATGCAGGCGTACATACATGTGCCCACCAGCGGGACGAAAGCGCTCGCACTGCCCACCGGCGCCATCCTTCGCGATGGCGATGGCGCGTCGGTCTGGGTATCCTCCGGGCCGGGCAAATTCAAGGTGATCATGATCAAAACCGGACTGGAAGCCGGAGGCCTTACGGAAGTCACCGAAGGCATTAAGGCCGGTGATCAAGTGGTGATCACCGGTGCGTACCTGCTGAACAGTGAATACAAGTTCAGGCAGGGCAGCAACCCGATGCAGGGGATGAAGATGTGAACACGGCCAACTGTCCCGCCACCGGCGTGCTGGCGAGCCTACGCATCCACGTTCAAAGCAAAAGATCACAACCAGCAGATCCACCAATTCCACAGTGAGCCAGTCACCTGGTACATGTTGATCACCGCTGATACAGGCGGCTCATTGCGCGGAAAGGGTCATCTATCGGCTGGTCTACTTCACTTATCGCGCGATCAGCACAGGGGCCCTGCCCAAGGTGATCCCGTGCTCATCCAGACCTAAGAGCACATAAGAACCGGGCGCAACGGCGCTGAGGTTGATGCGGACTGCAGGGGCCCACCCCTGCACACGCTTTCCCGACGCATCCAGTAGGACCCATTCGCGCACGCCATCCACCTGGTTGATCACCAAATGGTCGTTCGCAGGCTGTGGCCATACGGCAAGGTTCTGCGGCGCCATGTGGGTGGCCAAGGCTGTGGTGGATTGCAAAGTGGCCATCTGGTAGTGCACCTCGTTCGGCCCTTGGTCGCTCCATACGATATGGAACGCACCGTTGCCGTATTGGATGTCGGGGGTTTCCATTTGGCCTGGCATGCCTGTGGCGAGGGTATCAGGCGCACTCAGCCCGGTCAAACCTGACACGCTGTAGCTGAAAAGGATCGCGGAGTTGCCGCCGCCACTTTGTTGCCAGACCACACCGAGCGTATCGGCGCTACCGGAGATACGCGGATAGTTCTGTGCAATGCTCGCAGGTTGGTCAGGGAACAAGAGGTATTGCGGCCCCGGTGTGAGCTCGGGAAGGTGTGCGCTGCCAACGAACACTTTGTTTCCATTGGTTTCTCCAGACATCCATACATACCGCACCGAATCACCGGCCACATAGCCATCCGGTCCTGAGGATGGACAGGCGAAAAGCTCCCAATTGGTAGCGTCCAGTTCCGCGCCATAATCGAAATTCATACCTGCATCGGTCGATGATGCGCCCCACATGGTTCGGATATTCTGTCCCGCATTGCGGTACAGGGCGAGCACGTTGGTATTGGTAGCTACCACTTGCCCAGGACAGCAATCGCATACGTAGCCCGGCGAATGCAGGGCACTGGCTTGGACCGGTGGCATGAACATGCCACCCATCATGTGGCTTACCACGTAACGCGCATCGCCGAAGTTCTGCTCCAACTGCATGTACTGAACCACAGGTTCACCACCGGTCGCGACGGCCACGGAGGGAAAACGGCTGAGGAAACCATCCGCTGGTTCCACGCGCATCGTATCGCCCCATGTATATCCGCCATCATCTGACCTGACGACGTAACAGAAACCCATGTGCTCGGGCGTCGATTTCATCACCGCCCAGATGGTGTTCCCATCAGCCGCATGGCTGCTACCTTGCCAATCGGACAATGCGGGTTCCACAGCTTCGGGATGTATCCGTACCGGTGTGCTGAAGGCAGTGCCATTCCCTACGGAAACAAAATTCGCTGCGGGTGTGTCACGGTTCCATAAGACAACCGGCCCTCCGTCCGCGTTCACCTGTACTCGAGGTCGCAGATATCCTGTGCTTGCTGGGCCGCAGGGCAGGACAGGGCTCCAAACAACGGTGGTTGTTTGAGCTGTGATGGAACGCATGGCCGCAACAGAGAGTGCCAGAAGTAGGGTTCGATACATGGTGCGTGAAGATATGCGCGAAGGTAGGGTGCGCCTAAAGGGAGAAGCTTCATAGGGATACATACACCACGCAACAGTTTAGGCAAGCACTTGGCGCCCAAGAGGGCAATGAACATGTAGTACGAGCCAGCACCCACTCTTGGCCTCGGTGCCTGTTGTTCCCATCCAAGTGGATCTGGTTTTGTGGGGTTGTATCACCCCATTGTTGGCTTTTTCCCGATCGGCATTTACACCGAGAATCAGGAAAACAAACGCTGGGCCAGTGCTTTCGCGCCACGGCTTGATTTATGTAACTGCACGAGTTCAACATATAAACCAACCCAACCCTGGAACAATGAAATCCTTTTCAACCTCGCTGCTCGGTGCAACGCTCGCGTTCGCACTGGTCGTAACAAACCCTTGGATCTCGGGCGCTGTGGCGCAGCATGATCATCCAACGGCCACCGGACTGGTGTACAGTTGCCCTATGCATCCTGAAGTAACCGGCAAGAAAGGTGACACCTGTCCCAAATGCAACATGGCGCTTGTTGCACCGCAGGATGCGGCCCCTGCTGGCACCGCCATGTACTGCTGTTCCATGCACCCCGATGCGATGGGTGCCAAGGACGCCAAATGCCCGAAATGTGGAATGGCCATGACCACCGCCATGTACTGTTGTCCGATGCACCCCGATGCAATGGGTGCCAAGGATGCCAAGTGCGCTCAGTGTGGCATGGCGATGACCAACCCAGCAGCGCTTTATGCTTGCCCGATGCACCCCAAAATGACCGGCGCGAAAGGTGCCAAGTGCTCCGATTGTGGTATGGCCATGACCGAAGTGAAAGCCTCCGCAGCGCCCTACGCCTGCCCGATGCACGCTGAAATAACCGGTAAAGCCGGAGACAAGTGCTCCAAGTGCGGTATGGCACTGACACCCGTGAAAGCGAAATGACCACGGCGTGGTACAATGCCTGAACCTTGACGCAGCATGCGATCACGATCGTGGTCGCATGCGGCGTTGAGGTATGTGCCCGCAACAACCGATCACGATGAACCACCTTAAGTTCCCTCCCCTTTCGTTCGGCGCAGGGCCATACGCGCGAGATCCCCAAAAGTCGGCGGCCGTTTCCACCGATGCGGTGTACAGCTGTCCCATGCACCCGGAAGTCACCGGCGAGCGGGGCGAAAGATGCCCCCAATGCGGTATGGCCCTTACGAAAGAAGGCGCGGTCCGTTTGGAATATCACATGCGCAGGACCGCCAGCCACGGGTCACGTGCTCTCTCCTGGTTGTTGTGAACATTTACACGATGATGTAAGCGAACGCGGTCCCCCACATCGGAGCTTTGTTCTGTCATTCTCGCCATGAACCATATGGATCCCGTTACTGAAATGCCCTCCATTGCTACCTCCGCCATGGTCAAGGATCCCGTGTGCGGCATGGACGTAGACCCGCGTACCGCAAAGTTCAAGACCGACCACGCGGGACATCCGTACTACTTCTGCTCTGCCGGTTGCCTTGCCAAGTTCGAGGGCGAACCTGCGCGATATCTGAAGGACGCACCCCCAGTTGCGGTGGTTCAGGATGCCATCTACACCTGCCCGATGCATCCGCGGATCCGGCAGGCGGGGCCGGGCAGTTGCCCCATATGTGGTATGGCCCTGGAACCCGAAACGGTGACCGCCGAAAGCGCGCCGAACCCGGAGCTGATCGACATGTCGCGCCGTTTCCGCATCGCGGTGTTGCTCACCGTCCCGGTCTTCGTGCTGGAAATGGGCAGCCATCTGTTCCCCGCGCTACACACCATCGTTCCTCCGCAGATCTCGGTATGGATCCAATTGGTGCTGGCCACCCCGGTGGTCCTGTGGGCGGGTCTACCGTTCTTCCAGCGGGGCTTGGCGTCGTTGCGCACGGGCCACCTCAACATGTTCACCCTCATCGCCATGGGCATCGGTGTGGCATGGCTGTACAGCATGGTGGCTGCTCTCGCTCCGGACATCTTCCCGGCCGCGTTCCGCGGCATGGGTGGTACGGTTGCTGTGTACTTCGAAGCGGCGGCGGTGATCACCGTACTGGTCCTGCTTGGCCAGGTTCTTGAACTGCGGGCGCGGGAGAATACTTCCGGTGCCATCCGCGCATTGCTCAGCTTGGCACCCCGTACCGCGTTGCGCATAGCGGCCGATGGCACGGAGGCCGAAGTAACCCTGGAACTGATCGCTGTGGGTGATCGCTTGCGCGTGCGGCCCGGCGAAAAGATCCCTGTGGACAGTGAGGTGATCGAAGGGCGTTCCACGGTTGATGAGTCGATGCTCACGGGCGAATCGATGCCGGTAACGCGCACGGTCGGCGATGCGGTGATCGGGGGTACCCTGAACAGCACCGGGGCCTTGGTGGTGAAGGCATCCAAAGTGGGTGGGGATACCGTGCTTGCGCGTATCGTACAAATGGTAGGCAGTGCACAACGATCACGTGCCCCCATCCAGCGCATGGCCGACAAGGTTTCCGGATGGTTCGTACCCGTGGTCATCGGCATCGCGCTCCTCACCTTCGCGCTATGGGCCATTTACGGTCCTGACCCGCGCATGGCTTACGGACTGGTGGCCGCCGTGTCTGTGCTCATCATTGCCTGCCCATGCGCGTTGGGGTTGGCCACACCCATCAGCATCATGGTGGGCGTGGGCAAAGGGGCCGCGATGGGTGTGCTCATCCGCAACGCCGAAGCGCTTGAACGGATGGAGAAGGTGGATACGCTGGTGGTGGACAAGACCGGCACGCTCACCGAAGGGAAACCCAGCGTCACAGGCATCTTTCCCGCTGCAGGGATCCAAGAGAAGGAACTGTTGCGCTTCGCAGCTTCGGTAGAGCGTGTGAGCGAACATCCGTTGGCGCAAGCCGTAGTGGCCGCTGCGAACGTGCGTAAGATCGAGTTGCCCGTCGTCACCGATTTCGATTCGCCCGTGGGCAAAGGCGTGTACGGAACTGTAGAGGGTCACAGCATCGCGTTGGGCAACGCCGCCTTCCTCAACGAGCGAGGCACCGATACCAGCGCCGTGGCTGTTCAGTCCGATGTGCAAAGGCAGGAGGGCGCCACCACGATCTTCATCAGCATCGATGGAAAGTTCGCCGGCTTCCTCGCCATAGCCGATCCTGTGAAACGTACTTCCGCCACCGCACTTTCAGCTTTGCGCGAAAAAGGAATACGGGTCGTGATGCTCACCGGCGACGATCGCACCACCGCCGAAGCCGTTGCACGCAAGCTCGGCATTACCGAAGTGGAGGCCGGTGTGCTGCCCGACCGCAAGAGTGCGGTAGTGCAACGCCTTCAACGCGAAGGCCGGGTAGTCGCCATGGCCGGTGACGGCGTGAACGATGCACCAGCGCTGGCCGCTGCCGATGTGGGCATTGCAATGGGCCACGGCACCGATGTGGCCATGGAAAGCGCGGGTATCACTCTGGTGAAGGGCGACCTCACCGGTATCGTGCGCGCCCGCCAGCTTTCGCAGGCCACCATGCGCAACATCCGGCAGAATCTTGCCTTCGCGTTCATTTATAACGCGCTCGGTATCCCCATCGCCGCCGGGCTGTTGTACCCCACTTTCGGCCTGCTGCTCTCGCCCATGATCGCCGCTGCCGCCATGGCCCTTTCTTCGGTAAGCGTGATCACGAACGCTTTGCGTTTGCGGGCGGCACGTATCGATCCTTGAGGTAACGGACCGCCGAACCAACCGCACGATCAAAGGACCCGATCCCATGAACACCAAGAACCTCTTGTCCATATCGAGCAGCTTGCTCCTTCTATCGAGTTGCAGCGCACAGGTCAAGAATGTGCGGAGCACTACCTTACGAATCAATGGCGACTGCCCGATGTGCGAGAAGCCCCTCGAGAAACCCATCAAGGATCCGTTCTACGGTTCCATGATACTCACCTGCTGCACCGTGAAGCAGACGATCCCGTGAAGCAGCGGCTCGCGCTCGTCGCTGCATTCATCCTGGTATACGCGATCGCGAACGCGCAGCGCGATCGCGTTGAGATCCCCGTTCGCGCTCTGGGTACTTACGCGATCGAGGGTGACTACACGCCGAAAGTCACACGGTATGAGCTGACGATCACAGATACGATCGTCAGCTTCACCGGCAAGCAGCGCAAGGCCTTCGCCGTGAACGGGCAGATCCCCATGCCCACGCTCACCTTCACCGAAGGCGATACGGCGTTGATCGTGGTTCATAACGCGATGAAGAGCGAGGAGAGCTCATTGCACTGGCATGGCATCATCCTCCCCAATCAATTCGACGGTGTACCGTACCTCACCACAGCGCCGATCAAAGCGGGAACAACAGTGGAGTACAAGTTCCCGCTGGTACAAAGCGGCACGTACTGGTACCATTCCCACACGCGCTTGCAGGAGCAGAACGGCATGTACGGCGCGCTCATCATCCACAAGCGGAATGACCCCGGGACAGGCCTGGGGCAGGAGTCAATACCCGAACAGGTCGTGATCCTGAGCGAGTGGACGGACATGAAGCCCTTCGAGGTACATCGTCGCTTGCACAGCGCCAACGACTGGTTTGCCATCCAGAAGAACAAGTTGCGGCCCGGTACCACACAGAGCTACTCTCAGGCGATCAGGGACGGCTACTTCGGAACGAAGGTGCGGAATGAGTGGAAGCGCATGAACGCGATGGACGTGAGCGATGTGTACTACGATCACGTCCTTGCGAATGGTCGACCGGAAACGGAAGCACCGCAATTCAAGGCCGGTGATCAGTTGCGATTGCGGATCATCAACGGTGGCGCTTCAACCTACTTCTGGATCAGCTATGCGGGTGGCAAGATGACCGTGGTGGCCAGCGATGGCATGGACGTGGAGCCGGTGGAGGTGGACCGCTTCATCATGGGCATCGCCGAGACCTACGATGTGATCGTGACCATTCCCGCCGACAGCACCGCGTATGAACTGCTGGCGACATCCGAGGATCGCACGCGCTCCACTTCGGTGTGGTTGGGCAGCGGGATCAGGCAACTGGCTATGCCCATGGCCCCGCTGAAATACTTCGAGGGCATGGAGATGATGAACGGGATGATGAAGATGAACGGCGACCTCGACGACATGGGCATGAACATGAGCCTCCAGCAAATGGACATGAACGTGGTGATGTACCCGGAGATCACCGGCGCAGCGCCCGCCATGGAAGGCATGGACCATGACGGCCAGAACGGCGATCAGTACCGGAGCAACACCTTGTCGGATCTCGTAACGCTCAACTATGCCATGCTGCGTTCTCCTGGCAGCACCGCATTGCCGCCCGGACCGGTGAAGGAGATGCGCTTCGAGCTCACCGGCAACATGAACCGTTATCTGTGGGCCATCGACAACAAGACCGTTTCAGAGACGGACCGCATCCTCATCCGCAAAGGCGAGAACGTGCGCATCATCCTGTACAACAACAGCATGATGCGTCACCCCATGCACCTGCACGGGCACTTCTTTCGGGTACTGAATGGACAGGGCGATCATTCACCGCTGAAGAACGTGCTCGACATCATGCCGATGGAGACCGATACCCTGGAAATCGCCACCACCGAGGACGGCGACTGGTTCTTCCATTGCCACATCCTCTACCACATGATGAGCGGCATGGGGCGCGTCTTCACCTATGAGAACACTCCTGCCAACCCACAACTGCCCGATGTGAAGAAGGCGGCGCGTCGCTTCACCCGCGAGGACAGGGAATGGCACTTCATGTTCATGAACGACGTGGCCACCAACGGTAACGATGGGGAGATGATGTACCAGAACAAACGCTGGAACCTGCAGACCGAATGGCGCCTGGGCTACACGGAGGAACACGGCCAGGAAGTGGAGACGCACTTCGGCCGCTACTTCGGCAAGATGCAATGGCTGTTCGTGAACGGGGGGCTGGACTGGCGTACACGCGCCGGACACGGTGGCAACGACCCAGAGGACAATGTATTCCAACAGGGAAACACGAAGAACAGCCGCAGCGTGGCGCACGTCGGTTTCCAGTACACATTGCCCATGCTGTTCGTTCTTGACACGCGTGTCGATACCGATGGTCGCTTGCGCGCCCAGCTCTTTCGCGAGGACATCCCGGTCACTCCACGTTTGCGCCTGGATGTCATGGGCAACAGCGATCTGGAGTACATGGGGCGCTTCCGGTACATCGTCAACAAGACGTTCTCGGCAACTACGCACTATGACAGTGACATGGGGCTTGGGGTAGGGGTGTCCCTCTCGTACTAAAGGAGTGGACCTGGTTCATGCCCTCATCAAGGTCCGGTATGGCGTGCCGAACTTCGCTGGGCACTGGATAGTGAGCGTTACCATGGAACACCGCGGTGTTAGGAATGCCAACCCTGCGAACACCTTACGTCCGCTTTCGTTCAAGCGCCTACTTTCGCCCCGCTCCCGCAGCACGGGATGAAACAAATGCGCCGCCTCCTGTTCCTCCTCACACTTGCCCTCTATGGCTTCAGTGCCATGGACCTGCACGAGTGGGCGCATGTGCCCCAGGTGGTGATGCACCTCCTGGAGCATCACAGTGATCTCGGCCACCACCACGATGACCCGGCGGAGCATGGGCACGACGAGGACCAAGGCCACAATCCCTTCGGGCACGACCAGCACGAGACCTTTGGATCCTCTTCGTTGGTGAGCTTGCCAGATGGTCCTCAAAGACTTTCCTTGTTGATCCCATCGAGCGTTTCTGAGCTCGTGCCTTCGGACATGGCAACATCATTGTCCGACTACTCCGGTTCCAAGTGGAACCCTCCCAAGGCCTGATCGAGCGCAACGCGCGCTGATCCTGACCGGTGCGTCGGCATTGGTCTTCCTGCTCTTGCGGGATCCTTCACTCGTTCTCCTTTTGAAGTCCGTACCCATGCTCGATCGCATCATCGCATTCTCCATCCAGAACAAGCTCATCGTGGGCCTGTTCATCCTCGGCCTCATTGGCTTCGGCGCGTACAACGTCACCATCCTGCCGATCGATGCGGTGCCCGACATCACAGACAACCAGGTGCAGGTGATCACCGTGTCGCCTTCGCTGGGCGCGGGCGATATCGAGCGGCTGATCACCTTCCCGATCGAGCAGGGCACGCGCAACATCCCCGGTATCACGGAGAAGCGCAGTTTCAGCCGCTTCGGATTGAGCGTGGTGACCATCGTGTTCGATGACAAGACCGATGTGTATTGGGCACGTCAGCAGGTCACCGAGAAGATCAACCAGATCGATGTGCCGAAGGAACTTGGTACGCCCGATCTCGCGCCGCTCACCACGGGCCTTGGCGAGATCTTCCAGTACGCGGTAAAGTGCAAGCCGGGGTTCGAAGGCCGTTACGATGCATCGGAGCTGCGCACCATCCAGGATTGGATCGTGCGGCGGCAATTGCTCGGCACCGTGGGCGTGGCTGATGTGAGCAGCTTCGGTGGAAAGCTGAAGCAGTACGAGATCGCCGTTGACCCCATGCGGCTTTCGGCGCAAGGGCTCACCATCAACGATGTGTTCGATGCGGTGTCGAACAACAACAGCAATACGGGCGGGGCGTACATCGAGAAGGGTCCGGTGCTCTATTACATCCGCTCCGAGGGGCTGCTCACTGGGATGGACGATCTGCGGAACATCAAGGTGAAGATGATGGCCGACGGCACGCCGGTGATGCTGCGCGACGTGGCCGAGGTGCGCATCGGCAACGCCACGCGCTACGGCGCCATGATCTTCAACACCGAGGGCGAAGTAGCCGGTGCGGTGGTGATGATGCTCAAGGGCGACAACAGCAGCAAGGTGATCGAACGGGTGAAGGAGCGCATCGCCACGATCCAGAAGACCCTGCCCGAAGGCGTGATGATCGAGCCCTTCCTCGATCGCACCAAGATGGTGAACAACGCCATCGGCACCGTGGAAACGAACCTGCTGGAAGGCGCACTGATCGTACTGCTCGTACTGGTGCTCTTCCTCGCGAACCTGCGCGCGGGACTTGTCGTGGCCTCTGTGATCCCGCTCGCCATGCTCTTCGCGGTGATCATGATGAACCTCTTCGGTGTGAGCGGCAACCTGATGAGCCTGGGTGCGCTCGACTTCGGCCTCATCATCGACGGCGCGGTGATCATCGTGGAAGCCGTGATGCACAGCCTGCACCACAACAAACGCTTCCGCGAATTGCAACGCATTCCGCAGAACGAAATGGACAACGAGGTGGGTAGCGCGGCGGGCCGCATGATGCGCTCGGCGATGTTCGGGCAGATCATCATCCTCATCGTGTACTTGCCGATCCTCACGCTGCAAGGCATCGAAGGCCGCATGTTCCGCCCCATGGCGCAAACCGTGGCCTTCGCGGTGCTCGGTGCGTTCCTGCTCTCGCTCACCTGGGTGCCTATGGCCAGCGCACTTTTCCTCAGCAAGAAGATCAGCCTGAAGACGACGTTCACCGATCGGATCCTCGAACGCTTCAATAACTTCTACCAGCGCATCCTGGATCGTTCGCTGCTAAAACCTGTGCGACTGATCGGCGGTTCGGTGGTGCTGCTGGCGATCGCCCTCGGTGTGCTTAGCACCATGGGCGGCGAGTTCATTCCGCAATTGGAAGAGGGCGACTTCGCCGTTGAAACGCGCATGATCCCCGGCAGTTCGCTCACCAGCATGGTGGAGAACGGGACCAAGGCGGCCGCGCTCATCACCAGGAACTATCCGGAAGTGGAGAAGGTGGTGATGAAGATCGGCAGCGGCGAGATCCCCACCGACCCCATGCCCATCGACGCGGCGGATATGATGATCATCCTCAAGCCCAAGAAGGAATGGACCTCCGCGAAGACCTTCCCAGAACTCGAAGCCAAGATGGGCGAAACGCTTTCGGAGCTGCCCGGCGTCACTTTCGGCTTCCAATACCCCGTGCAAATGCGCTTCAATGAACTGATGACCGGCGCCCGCCAGGACGTGGTGCTGAAGCTCTACGGCGAGGATCTAGACACGCTCTCGCTCTATGCCAAACGCATCGGCGCGTTGGTGGAGACCGTGGAAGGCGCGACCAATTTGTATGTGGAAACCGTGAGTGGATTGCCGCAGATCGTGGTGAAGCATGATCGCTCGGCGTTGGCCCGCTACGGTCTCGATGTGGCCGATGTGGATCGCGTGGTGCATACCGCCTTCGCGGGAAGCGTGGCCGGACAGATCTATGAAGGCGAGCGCCGTTTCGACCTCGTGGTGCGCGCCGCGAACCAGAGCCGCACCGGCGTGGAGGATGTGCAACGCTTGCTCGTGCCCACACCATCGGGACAAGCCGTGCCGCTCTCCCTGCTCGCCGATGTACGCATCGTGCAAGGTCCCAACCAGATACAGCGCGAGGACGCGCAACGCCGGATCATCATCGGCTTCAACGTGCGCGGCCGCGATGTGCAGAGCATCGTGCAGGAGTTGCAAGGCAAGGTGGAAAGCGGGATCAAACTGCCGCCCGCCTACTTCGTCACCTACGGCGGCCAGTTCGAGAACCTGCTGAAAGCGCGGGCCCGCCTGATGATCGTGGTGCCGGTGGCGCTGCTGCTGATCCTGTTGCTGCTCTACTTCGCCTTCGGTTCCATCCAACTGAGTTTGCTCGTCTTCAGTGCTGTTCCGCTCTCAATGATCGGCGGCGTAGCAGCGCTGTGGATCCGCGACATGCCCTTCAGCATCTCAGCGGGCGTGGGCTTCATCGCGCTCTTCGGCGTGGCGGTGCTCAACGGCATCGTGCTCATCAACGAGTTCGAACACTTACGCAAGAACGGATTGAACGACGTGCGTGAACGCATCGCCCAAGGCACGCGCGTTCGGCTTCGTCCCGTATTGATGACCGCCGCTGTGGCTTCGCTCGGTTTCATGCCGATGGCCATCAGCATGGGCGCGGGTGCCGAGGTGCAACGTCCGCTCGCCACTGTGGTGATCGGCGGATTGATCAGCGCCACACTGCTCACGCTGCTCGTGCTGCCTGCGCTCTACCTCATGGCCACCCGACGGAAGTCGCGTCGAGATAATGGCGGATCCGCTGCTCCAGTGATCGCGGTCGTTGTGCTGTTGATGATCGTTCCATCCTTCGCGCAAGCACAGAACAACGCACCGCGCATCAGCCTCCAACAAGCGGTGGATAGTGCGTTGAAGAACAACCCCTACCTGCGCGAAGCGACCTTGCATGTGGAAGCGCAGAACGCCATGGCCCGCTCTGGTTGGGATATACCGAAGACCAGCGCTGAATACGAGTACGGCCAGATCAATACGGATGCCAACGACGAGAAGCTGATCCTGAAGCAGGAGTTCGCCTTCCCGACTGTGTACATCCGCCAACGGCAGATGCTGAAGCATACCGCCGAAGGCCGCCGACTGGAACTCGTGTTACGCCAGCGGGAAGTGCGTGCACAGGTGCGCGAGGCATACTACCGCATGCTGCTCTTGATGGAACAACAGAAGCTGCTTCGCGAAGCCGACAGTCTATACACCGGAGTGCTCGCTGGACAAGAGCAACGCTTCAGTCTTGGCGATGCCAACGTGCTGCAACGCTCTTCGGCCCGCACGCAACAACTGCTGATGCGCGCGGAACTGCAAGCCGTGAACGCGGATCTGGAACACGCACGCCTTCGCTTTGCGCAACTGCTGAACACGCGCTCGGCGTATGTGCCCGAAGCCGGTGTCATGCGCTACACGATCGATCAGGTCCCGGGCGACAATGCGGTGCAGCAGCATCCCGTCGTGCAGGCCGCGCGGGAACGCGAAGCCGTGGCTGATGGGCGTTGGATGCTGGAACGCGCGCGCTGGCTGCCCGACCTCAGCATCGGCTGGACGCAGCAGACCTTCCGTGGATCTGCTTCCGTGGGCGACCCCGGCAAGATCTACGGCAACAGCGACCGGTTCACCGCCGTGCAAGCAGGGATCTCCGTGCCGCTTTTCTTCGGAAGTCAACAGGCGAAAGTGAAGGCCGCACGCATCGGCACCGAAGAAGCCGAAAGCGGAACGCTCGCCGCCACGCTGGAAGTGACCACCCGCGTACAACAGGCGCGACAACAGTACCAGGCCGAGCTCGAACGCGTGAATGCCCTCGATGAAGGCGTTGCGCAGGAGGCAGGATTGCTCCGCACTTCAGCCGCCGCCGCCTTCAGCAACGGCGACATCAGCCAATTGGAATGGACGCTGCTCACCGGCCAATCCATCGACCTCAGCATGGCACGCCTCAACGCACTGCTCGACCTGAGCCGCGCTGCCGCCGCACTCGACGAATTCCTCGACCGTTAACTCCGAACACCAGACCCACCATGATCGCCACTCGCATCATCCCCATACTCGCTCTTGCCTTTCTTTCCGCCTGCGGAAGCACGCCCGCAGAAGAACCCGCAGGCGCTGAAGCCGAGGCCGTTCCCGGCGCGGAGAATACGGTCACCCTTTCCGAAGCGCATCGCACACAAGCGGGCATCGTTCTCGGCGCGGCAACGCAACAAGTGATCGGCACCGTGTTGCCCGTGCAAGGCAGCATCGACGTGCCGCCGCAGAACCTGGTTTCCATTAGTGCTCCCATGGGTGGCTACGTGCGCACCACCGAACTGCTGCCCGGCATGGAAGTGCAACGCGGCCAGCAGCTCGCCGTGCTGGAGGACGCCAGCTTCATTCAGGTACAACAGGACTATCTCGTCACCAAGGGTCGCGTGGCGCTCCTCACCCAGGACGTGCAACGCCAGACCGCGCTCAACGCCACCAAGACCACCAGCGACAAGGCCTTGCAGGAAGTGACCACCGAACTCGACGCCGAGCGGATCGAGATGCACGCGTTGGGCGAGAAGCTGCGCTTGATCGGCCTGGATCCCGAGGTGCTCACTGCGGAGAACATCTCGCGCGGTGCGCCCTTGCGTTCACCGATACACGGTTGGGTAAGCCAGGTGCATGTGAACATGGGCAAGTACGTTTCGCCCACCGACGTGCTCTTCGAACTGGTGGATCCATCGGACATACACCTCGCGCTGGCGGTGTTCGAGAAGGACCTCGCGCTCGTGCATATCGGGCAACGTGTGTTCGCGCACCCCACTTCGCAACCCGGCAAGAAGCTGGAAGCCGAGGTGCTGCTCGTGAGCCGCAGCTTGGACAATGGGCACAGTGCCACGGTGCACTGCCACTTCAAGAACATGCCCAAGGACCTGGTGCCCGGCATGGCCATGACCGCCATTATCGAGACCGCCAGCGACAGCGCCTGGTGCGTGCCCGAAGCGGCCCTCGTGCGCAACGGCGATCAGCAAGTGGTCTTCATCGACAAGGGCGGCGACCAATACGAGATGATCCCCGTGAACACCGGCGCGAGCGAGGAAGGCATGGTGGAATTGCGCGATGCGCCCGAGGCCGTGAAGAACGGCAAACTCGTGGTGAAGGGCGCGTACGCCTTGCTATCGTTGAAGCTCAGTGGCGAAGAAGAATAGACCCATGACCATGGATGACAAAAGCCCCCCGCTGGCGCGGATCTAGGATCCGTGTCCTTCGCTCTCCCTCACTGTTTTCGCAACCTGAACAGTGTGTACGAAAGTCACTGGACGCTGAAGCAAGCGCGAAGCTCAGGGTCCCGAAGCGGAGACCTTGAGTGAGGTCAGGTACACGAATGCGAAGCCAACGCACGAGCTAGTGCATGAATGGCGAGACCCGATCCTACGCTCGGGAGTGAGACGAAGTCTTCACCAGCAGGTGTCGTTAATACATTCGCTCATGGCACAAGAGATTCCGCCCTGTTGGACAGTGGTAAGTGTTGGGGTGGGAAGTCTTGTGCCAGAGGGGGCAGTTGAATTTGGAAAGAAATGGTTCAAGGTGACCGAGTACATCAAGCGTGACACGAAGCCCGAGAATAGAGCCAAAACAATTCGGTATGCACCTAAGTTGTAAGATGTGTTGGTTCCTTCTAATTGCAGGCTCCATGTCGGCATGTATGAGTGGAGGCACCCATGGTTCCATTAGCGAGTACTGTTATGCTGTAAGGCACACTGAATTGCGGGCTGCTGTGGACAGGGTTCTTGACTCCAACCGTTCTGTGTTCAGGAGTGACGACACGACAAGTAACGTGTTGATTTTCCTGCGTGATGGGCAATCCGATACGGTTGTCAGCACCCATCCCAATAGTCGATCATATTTTGATATCAAGATCATTCATCAAACCGCAGCGTTTGATTACCGTGTCCAGTATGTCGGTTCGGAGATTTCATGGGATACTTCAAAGACTGCTTGTCTGTCTGTCGCGTATGCCTTCGACGAGGCGCAGCGCGGGGGAAGTGCGGGAGATGGTGGAGTTAATTGGAGCAGGCCCCTTATGAAGCGGAAGCTACTCGCTGTTTTTGAGAATGAGTTTATTCACCGGATTGATAGTGCGTTAGGCGTTACCCCAATAGCGGAGAAGTAGCTGGCCCACCTGACGCTTACGAGCGTCCTTCGATCGTGCGCTAGTGCTTGAAGAGCGAGACCCGATCCCTCGATTGGGTGGGAGTCGAGGTCTTCACCAGCCCTTGTCGTAAATACATTCGCACATGGCACAAGAGACCGCGCTGTTGGCCAGCGGTAATTGTTGTGGCGGGAACTTTTGCGCCAGAGAGGGGCATGAGCATTGGTTTGAACGATAAGGGAAAACCTGAGTCAGTCGACGTTCAATTCAGCATTGGCGGAGGCGTTTCTGTGCCAATTCCATTGCCCTTCAATTTCTCATATGGTGGGAGTGAGGCATCAGAAGTTACTCCATTGATCAAATTCTAGAGTATTCGCGAATGACCAAATTCGTGTTTCACAAGGCATTATTTGTCGTGGCATTTTTTGCATTGATTGCATTTTTATTTTTCACTATATCAAGATCAGTTATTTCAAGCGTCAATTCAAGTCATAATGAAATCATAAACAACGAGTACTCCGGAAGAATAAGCTCTATCAGGAATATTCGTCGAGGCATGTATTCTCTCGGGGTAGAAATGTCAGACACTTTTTTGTCTTTGGATTTACCTCTTGCCGTGTTTCTACGTGAACACCCATTGCACATTGGTGACTCCATTAGGAAGGAAAAAGGAAGCGCAGAAGTCTTTTTTTTCGCTCAATCTGACTCAACTTCGGAGCCAATTCGCTTTACATTAGGAAAACCACGTTTCTAGTAGTGTGTTTGATAATTCCGTTGGCGAGAGGTTCCCCATCTAGCGCGAGCTTCCTTCGATCGTGCGCTAGTGCATGAAGAGCGAGACCCGATCCCGCACTCGGGTGGGAGTCGAAGTCTTCACCAGCCCTTGTCGTAAATACATTCGCACAACCTGTCCCGTTCGCGGGATGGCCCAAGAGACCCCGACGTGTTGGGCAGCGGTAATTGTTGTGGCGGGAACGCTTGCGCTCGAGGGTAGGGTGGGGTACTTCCCGCCGCGCTGCAGGCCTACCCGACAAGGGCACCTATCCTATGCATGATCCAGGAGGGCGCACACCATTGCTGATTCAAAACCGCACCGGCCCAATGCGCATCAGGGTGCCGCCAGCCGAAGGCTTCACGGGTTGGGCGCCGTTGCGCAGTTCTAGCCAGCGTGCAAATCGGGCGGAGTCCAAAGCCGCCTGCACCTCGTCCGTGCATGCGCCTACCAACGCGCGCCGTGCAGCACGTTGCCTGTCCGTGTCCACGTAGTCAGCTCCTGCCTCCAAGCGAGCTTCGCGTTCCACGTACTGCGTATCAATTGTGCGCACCGCATCTTTCTGTTCGCGCGTAAAGTTCAGGTATCAGGCCCACTTCTTCAGGTCAACGGCCACCCAATGATCGGGTGTGGTGCTCAAGGTGTCCGCCGCCACTTGCCCATGGACAAGCGCGCTGAAGATCACGGCAGAACTGAACAACAGTATTCGAGCGCTCGCTTTCATTCCAGCCGAAAGTTACCACTCGGCAGGCCCTTGCGGTACGGCTCGGATGCATCGCCAGGAAGCCTTTGTCCGAGGCTCGAAGGATCCGAATGCGCTGAACACCATTCCGCGAAGCGCGCCCAAACCGGCACTCGTGTGTTTCCCCGAGTGCACGGCAGTCCACTCCGCCCAATAGCCCACGTCTGGCGAGGGGTCCCGCTGAAAAGCGGGAAGGCCAGAACGAAAGTGATGGAGGGAACTGGCCGTGCTCCCGTGACTTAGGCTACTACCGAACACATTCCCACAGAACCCCGCAGTAAACTGTTACTCATAAGCGATCCACTGAACAGACAGAGGTTGCGCGGTCGATGGTCATCACTTTTTCTCCTTGGGCATTTTTGAAAAACTTCTTGTATTCATGCTTCGATGCCGTGATCGAAATTGCTGGTGAACCCGGTGAAAGATTCCTCGATACGTAACCAAGGCTCCCCGATATCGCTTCGTTGACTTCCACGATCGCGTGGCAGAAGAATGGGGAAGCCTACACGAAGGTGGTGTTTGCTCGTCGCTACCGATTACCGTTACAGCCGTAATGCTGCCCGATTCAACGGATCGCTTTTGTGAGCGGGAAATGCGCTGTCTTGATTTGATACGCTCAAGACAAAATGATATTCCCCAAGACAACCGATCCGATGAAAATACTGGTACACGTTTGTATTTGGGGGCTCTGTTTGAACGCATCCGCGCAGATCACGCGTCCGTGGGTAGCCACGTACAATGGGCAGGGCGATTTCAACGACCGTTTCAATTGCACCACGAAGGATGCCAGCGGCAATCTCTACTTGGCGGGGTCCGTAACGAACAACGATGCGGACCGCGACTGCGTAGTGGTGAAATTGAACAGTGCGGGCACGCAGTTGTGGCGAGCGGAACTGAACGGTGTTGGGAATGGCCCGGATGAAGTGAACGCCATCGCGGTGAACGCGAGCGGTGATGTGTACGTGACCGGCTTCGGCCGCAGCGTGAACACCGGTACGGATTACTTGACCGCGCGCTTCAATTCATCGGGCGTGCTGATCTGGTCAGCGTACTACAACAATCCAGCGGCGAACGGATACGACCAGGCGAACGCCATTGCGATCGATGGCTCGAACAACGTGTATGTGACCGGGCAGAGCGATGGTGATCCCACGAGCGTGGCACAGGACGACTATGCCACTGTGAAGTACGCGAACAACGGAAGCCAGCAATGGGTAACGCGGTACAATGGCACGGGCAATGGCGCGGACCGCGCGGAACGCATGGCGGTTGATGGTACGGGCAACGTGTACATAACGGGCCGGGCATGGAACGGCTTGGACGAGGATTGGGCCACCATCAAATACAGCACGCTGGGTGCACTTCAATGGACGCAAGTGGTAAGCCGTGGCGGCCGGGACCGCGCATCGGACATCGCGTTGGATGCCACAGCGAACGTGTACGTGACCGGTCGCAGCTTCAACGGAACGAACGAGGATTACTATACCGTGAAGTACAACACGGCGGGCATTCAACAATGGGCCAAGATCTACGATTTCG
>JANNYL010000633.1:0-12923 GCA_031410075.1 Flavobacteriales bacterium | reverse complement strand
CGACTGGCCTTGGTCGCGAGTGTTACGCAGTTTTTTCAAACGAGTACCAATCACGGATTGTCCAGTTACGCGGAAGACTCGGCACCTTTCTCCGCGATCAAGGAACACCTGCCGTGGGAGGCTAGCATGTACTTGCATACATCCCAGATCCATAACGTGTGGGCCGATATTGAATTCTCGGATAGAGTAGTACGTGCTGCCCTTTTCGTTTCCGTGCTGATCATCGTTTGGTCATGGTCCGCCATTGGCCAAGTGAAGAACCTGCGGTCTTTTGTATTGATGCTCTTTGCCTGGGTCGCCCTGAACGCCGTTGTAACGGGCAGCCTTGCGAATGTCGACTCACGATTACAGTCACGCGTGACTTGGTTGATCGTTGTTGCGGCCTGTATTACGTTAATGCGCACCCCCTGGGGAGTGAGGCTGTTGATCAAATACGCTAACGCGAGGTGAATTCCATGCACACCCTCTCCATCATCATCCCCGCCTACAACGAAGAGCGCACTATACACCGTATTCTTGACAAAGTGCGCGATGTGTATTTGGAACATGGCATCGCCAAAGAGGTGATCATTGTGAACGATGGCTCGCGCGACGGAACGGTTGCTGCTGTTCAAGCCTACATGGCCGCCAACCCTTCCATGGGTATCCGCTTTTTCGAACAACCGCAGAACATGGGCAAGGGCGCGGCGATACACCGCGGCATTCGCGAGGCCACCGGCGAATACCTTATTGTACAGGATGCCGATCTGGAATATGATCCGCGCGAGTACAACGACTTGTTGCGGCCCGTTATGGATGGATTCGCGGATGTGGTCTTCGGCTCGCGCTTCATGGGCCATCATCCGCACCGGATCCTTTTCTTCTGGCACAGCATCGGCAACAAGTTCCTCACCAACCTGTCCAACGCGTTCAACAATTTGAACCTCACGGATATGGAGACGTGTTACAAGTTGATCCGCAGTGATATCGCCAAAGCACTTCCATTGAAAGAAGCGCGTTTCGGTTTCGAACCGGAAGTCACAGCGAAACTGGCACGAGTGAAAGGCGTGCGCATATACGAGGTCGGTATCAGCTACTACGGGCGCACGTATGCCGAAGGCAAGAAGATAGGCTGGAAGGATGGCGTTCGTGCCATTTGGTGCATTGTGCGGTATGGCTTGGGAGACTGATCCTCAAGTGTGGTCGCCTCAGGCCACATCGTATCCCTTCAGCACTTTCCCACAACAATGCATGAGATATGGTAAAAGAGTCCCTGCCAAGTCAACTCCCCCCAGGACCATTGCCATTGGAAACGCTCCATCAATCCGAAATTGAGAGTGATGCACGCGTAGAAGAATAGCACCATTGCCACACGGGCAGCCCATGGGCGCTCGAGAACGGAACGGATCATCCATGCGAATGGAATGGCCAGCAATGCGTACAGGTCGATAAAGCCGCGGCCACCAAAACTGGACCCCAGCCACCAGCACCACCATGCGCTGTACAAAAGGCAACTGATGGTAGTAATGAGCAGAATGGAACGCGCTGCCTGCGTGCCGCGCCATGCGTGTACCATCAGCGTGATCAGGATCGGAAGTATGATCGGCGCGAAGATCAACCAACCGTTGCGCACACTGAACAACACCATGCCCGGGACCATCTTATCCCATTCGAAATGCTCTCCTTTTACTCCGTACGTAAAGGTGAACGCATTACCTGTTATGTGATACCAATAGGCCATTTGCAATACCCAAGGAACCAATGCAGTAACCAGTGTGAGCACGAATACCGCCCTGTGCTTGCCCAACTGACCAAATAATCCGCGCAACCCATCGGGAGATCGCCATGCGTGAAACAGTGGGAACAAGAAGACGATGATGTTGAGTTGGCGAACCAACACCAACATAGAGCCACTAAGCACCCATGCGACCACATGGATCGGTCGTGCACTTTCCTGCACGCGAATACCCGTGTAGCAGAACAAGGCGATCAGAAAGAACGAGAAAGCGTGCGAGTATCCTGGCTCGTAGACCGAGTAGTAGAACAAATTGGTCGCAGCGAACAGCACGACCACAGAGATGAGGGCGCTCTCGCTCGTGCTGAACCTGCGTGCCAAACGAAAGGCAAGTACGCAACCCGATCCCACATACACAGCCGTGCAGGCCATGTTGGCCACTGCATAGGGTGGTGAAAACCCATCTTCTGGATACCCCAGACCGGTCGCGAACAAATGCCCCAGGCCGTAAAATGGCAACTGCAACAGCGCCACTCCCATGGTGTACATGCTCAGTGCTTTTCCGTTCGCCACTTTGTGGCACCAATACATATAGTCCACCTGATGGTCCACGAACACACTCGGCAACCACTGGTAATAACCCAAGTCATCACTACCCCCACGCAGGAATTCGTATGGTTCAACATAGTTCAGCAACCATGCACTATGAAGCGTACACAGGCTTACCAATAGGAACAACGCCCACTCCCATGAGCGCTCACTCCGGTCTGCTATTCGATCAGAAGACATAGGGCCAATGTAGTTGGCGCTGAGGTAAGAGGCGCAACGTTACTGAGCAAGTCCAGCAATTGATCCATCGTGATACTGCACGTGATAGGCGAACGTGAAGTAGTTCTTCGCCCCCGTCACCGGAGGTGCTGAAGACCAAGGCTCTTGGAGTCGACAGTGACTCCACATGTGTTTCACAGAAAGCTCAGCGCAACGATGATCAGCCCGCCATTGGCCCGCGCCCATTGCACTATGCAGCCTTTAGCCAATGATCCGCACGCATCACAAGTTGCAGCCTTGCCAACTCTGCTATGCACGCTCCTACGAACTTCCCAAAGACGGCCGCCCGGCTGCTCACTTTATCGGCTCATACGCCGTTACGACCGGCCCATCCACCAGTAACGGCGTAGTATCCTTGAGTAAGAAATACAAGCGAAGTACATCTTTTTCGTTCCGCACCTCGGGGGTCATGTAGAACGTTTGTACAGTGTCCCAGCGACCGATATCCAATTCCATTTTTTCGAGATCGACCCCATACCATCCGTAGTTCCCCACTTTGTTCTCGAAGCAATGGGCACAGGTCAACTTCGGCCGTGCACAAGGGCTAAGTACATACCATTCCGCTCTGATCCAGCCGTGGTCCTTGGAGGTTATTGCTCGAAAAGGGATGTGGAAGGCAGGGGTCCATTGAGCGCCCGCTCCAAGGGCGTAAACCGTGCGTTGGGTACCGGAGGTCGCATCTGTTATCAGCGTGTCCACGTCCGATTTGATCCGTGTTGTGAGCGCAACGGGGAGATCCACCTTTCTGTATTTGGTCAAGTCTGGTTCGCCTTGGTCCGCCGTGTAAGATCGATAGGTCAAGAGCAAGTCCGCGAACCCTTCCGGCTTTGTGGTGCGACCAAAGGTTGCCAAGTACGCGGGCTTCGTCATGCGCGACGAATGGATCAGTCCTTTCTCGAACTGCCAGATCTGGAAGAGGTTCAACGGAACGCACAAGGTCAATAACAACATGAATGGCACACCGATCGCGCGCTTACTATCTCGCAGCCGAGCGATACACACCGCCAAGGGCACAGCCAGTGCCCCGTAAAGGGCCACCATGGGCCGCGAACTGAAGCTATCCGCATACCACCAGCAGCTCCAACTGCTGGTCAGGTAGCCGTAGGTGATGACCAATGTGATGAGGGAGGCCGCTCCTCGCCGGAACCGAACGGGTAATAGGAACAGGCCGGCCAAGCTGAAGAACATCACCGGAGTATAGAGGAGCCAACCCTTCCTGAAACTGAACAGAAAGTCGATCGTGTGCGGGGTGAGCAGATCAAGGCCCTCGCTTGGGTTATAATAGGAGTCAACTACCCAATCGCCAGTTGCACCCCACCAGTAACCTAGTTGTACAAAGCCGATACCACCCGTGACCAGTGCCGCACATGCGATCTGCTTCCAAGACTTCTTCAAAGTGCGCAAATGCCCCGCGACGTCGTCTCCAATACCCCAGAGCAGTGGAACGATCGCACATATTATCTCCGTGGGCCTAACCAGCGTAGCTAAACCAATGAGCGCACCAAGCAGCCCTGCCTGAAGTGGCTTGCGCTCTGAATGCCACTTGATCGTGAGGTACAACACGCCGCATTGTAGAGCGAACAGGGTGAGGTGTGGCATTGTTAGATCAGTGCGGACCTGGGTAATGAGGTTGGTGCCAAGAACGATGATCACCAATACCACGGAAGTGATCCTTTCATCGACCACGTTCAACAGCACCTGCCTCAAGGCCCGCAAACCCAACAGCAGGTAAAGCAGCACCCCCGTCGCAACGCTCCATTGGTAGGGCTCGGAAAAACCATCTTGAACCGCGCCGGTGATACCTGCTACAATATGTCCCAAAAAGAACCAAGGGACCCAGAGTACCGCTTGCCCGATCGGAGTGCGGATCATTCGTTCGCCGGTCTCCAGTGTACCAACTTGATACAACGTTGCAGAGGCGTCATGCGATAGCCGAGCGGCCTCCACCCAATTCAGGTTGTGGAGGAAGGGGTCGTGTTGGATGAAAGTGGCGGGGAGGTAGAGTTGGTATCCGAAACAATCCCAAGCGAAAAAATTATGCGGCGGCTTTAACAACAAGTAGCCGATCAACCCAAGCCAAAGCAGCCATACTACCCAACGAGATAGTGATCCCTTTCCCGCTGGAGCATGTAACCTTCCCTCTGCAGAATAAACCCTGCTCATCGCAGATAAACGTAGCCCTTCTTCCAATAGCCCAACTCACCTCTCCGGTCTATGTTTGGCGCTTGTTACCAACCATGACCCGCCTACCTGCCCGCTGGCCACTTTTTTTCAGCGCGATCCTCAGTATGGTGATATCCGGCTGTCGATCGGACGATGCCTTCGTCAAGGTTGGAACCGGGTCCTTCGAGATCAACGGCCAGCCCTTCTTCCCGCTCGCCGTGAATTACATCCTATCGATCCGCACCGACCGGCAACAGCCTTGGGTAGGCCCTGGCGTGGACTATAGCGACAGCATTTGGCTGAACCAGTCGCATGAGCGCGACATCCGTATCCTGCGCGGCCATTTCGAAATGATCAAGGACGCTGGTTTCAACACCGTGCGACTAGTCGGCTTCACCAAGCTTGAGGAGAAGGATGGGCATCCAACGATCAAGGGGCGCATCACCCCCTTTGAGGAAAGACGGTTCCGGCTGGATTCGGTGGATATGCGTGCGCGGTACCTCTCCGAATTGGAGCAAGTGATCCATCTGGTGCACGATGCCGGGTTGAAGGCGATCCTCCTGGCGGACATGAAGCCCGGGGATCCATACGCGGAAGGGCTGTTCATCGACATCGCCAAGCTGTTCCATGATGACCCCACGGTGATGGCTTACGACGTGTTCAATGAGCCGCTGTATTTCGATCCTGAGTGGCACGACAAGCAGACCATCCATCGATTCGGCGAACGTTGCGACAGCTTGATGGAAGCCAACGCACCCCATCAGCTCTGGACCATCGGGCTGGCCAATCTCCGTGAGTTCATGGAATGGGACCCCGCCGCGCTTGATGCGGATTTTTTCTCCTTCCACCCCTATGAGCACGAGCCCGGACAGGTGTTATCCGAAATGCGTTTCTATAACGAGCATTGCCCGAAGCCCTGGATCATCGGCGAAACATCCATACCGGCGGATGGTGATTCGGTTCCCTATTCGGAGCAGCTTGCTTTCGCTCAGGAGACCTTGCGACAAAGCCGGGCCTGCAAGGCTTGGGGTTACTCCTGGTGGCAGTTCATGGATGTGGAATGGCCGGAGTTCCATCCAAGTTTCATGGGCGTGGCCAAGCAGTTAGGGCGCTATCGAACGTCGAAAGGCACGTTCGTGGCAGGTGGGTTCAAACCCGTTGTGGAGGCCTTCAATGGGTACAACCCGCGAAACCCTGCGGGCGATTGCCTTTGTCCGTTGAACTACTACAACTGGTCCGATGGCAAGGCCTTCAGCATCACCGGCAGGCTTGTGGATGAGGATGGTGACGCCCTTCCCAACGGCGTTGTACTCGCGTGGAACGCCGACTGGAGCGCATCGCGCAACACGGTTACGAAGCCCGATGGCCATTTTGAACTGCGCGCGGAATTTCCGCTGGCCCATTGGTGCGCTTCTGCCGGTGGCCACATGTGGACCATGGGCGAGGTAGACAGCGCATCTGTGATCACCGGAACAACCGTCGGGCGGACATGGAGCGCGGGGGTTGTGAAGCTTCCGCCGGCCATATCCAATTGATCCGCCTCACTCCACCCGCACCTCGAACACTCGCCCCACCAGATCATTCTGCGGAAACGGGATCCCGCCTTGGGCGTATGGTGAACCGGGCCACCAATCGGTGTTGTGGAATTCTTGCGTTACAACGAGCTGCATGGGTACGTTAGGGATCGAGGTCATGGTGCTGTTCATGTAGCCCACCACGCGCAGCTTTTCCAGACTGGGGCCAATGCGCCAAATGATCTCTTCGGGTCGCCAATCGATCTCGAACCAATAACCTTCGGGCCCGAAGAGTTCGTCATCCGGTTCCATGCTTTTCTCCGTTACCGCTCGGTAGTCCCGGTCCCATCGATGCGCGGAGAAGTTGCGATTACCCATGCTCACATCGCTGCAGCCGATCGCGAATGCAGGTGGATCCGGGCAGGCCAAGTCCCAATTGGTACACGCCACAGCCACCTTGCCCCTTTGTTGTTGCACTTCCAATGGTAGAACGCGCAACCACGATCGGGGATCGTTCCGATCCGTGACTTGTTGCGGATAGATCGGGGGGAAGGATCGCTCTGGGCAAAGTGGCATGCCTTTCATGATCTCGAAATCGATCTCGGCATAGCCTGAGTAGGGAACACGATACCCCGAACTTGTATCGCTGCCATACGGTCGGTAGCCGCCGGCGCATGAGCGTCGTTGACCCGTACGTTCATCGGAACCGATCAACCAGATTGCGTTGGTGAGCCCGTTCCAGAGGTCGCTGTCGTTCAGCAGTGGAGAAAGTCGCGCGTGCACCCGAAAGCGTCCGTAGGTGTAACGCTTGCGTGTGCAAATGCCAACATTCTCTTTGCGCAATAAACCATCCGCGCACGATGGATTGCGGATCTCCAAGGCGTGTTGCACGCTGTCGTAGCGTACCGTTTTGCACGGTTCAGCGGCGATGCCTGGAAGCGTGCTCGCCCATTTGTCCGTTGGCGTAAAGCACATGGCGCTATCGTGATCCCGAGGTGTGAACCCGTTGCCCAACACATCCGCAACAACGGGGATGTTGTTGAAGCGAGAAGCCGGGTCGATGTGGTTGAAGAATTGTTCGAGATCCGCAGAAGTGCTTCCGCATTGCGCGATCCCTCGTGCTGGATCCGCAACCGATCGAAGCACGAACACATCGGGCATTTTTTTCACGATGGCCCCTTGCAGATCAGCTCCTGGCCCATGCAACCAGAACCAGTACGGCTCCACGAAGTGACCATCCTCTTTCTTCCGTATGTCGCGCGCCGCCTCGGGGATGGCACCGCCAAAAGCACTCTCTGGAATGGCCACGAGCAGCATCGAATAAAGACCCACGCGCGGGTCACGTCCCCACGAAGCCTCTGGCATTTCTTCACGTGGGTCACTGCGAAGAAAGAGCGTTGTTGAGACGCTCAAGCCTTCTTTCGCTATTGGAGATGATGTGATCGAGAACGCGCCATCATCCCCGTTGGCACAACCGTAAAAGTTTTCCTCTGCTAGCGGATGTTGCTGGCCATTGGGGCCAGACTCGTCGAATTTGTATGACTCGTTCCGATAATAAACGGCGTATCGGTAACGCTCCGCGTCCTGGCCGCTTGCAGTTGATATCGTGAAAGTCACCGACAGCCCGGCATCAGGAAAAGATACCGGAGATTCGGCAGAGAGCCCGTTCGGTATTCGGAGTTCTATTGGGAGTTGCGGTGGTCGCCCATTGGATCCAATAACCACAGCATCGATCGTTCCAACATTCAAAGGAACTCGGGAGCAACCGCCAAGCAAGATCAGCAGGACGAAGAAGGACAAGAGATCACGCATGTGGCAACCGCTGGTTGAATGGCTTCGCACTGCGGAAAACAATATCCATTTCGTCGATCAGAATTGGTTCGTTGCTCTTGCTCGAAATGAAAACGATAACCCGGTCATTCCTCTCAACGGGTAGTTCTCTCAACAACCATTCAAAATTGAAGCGCTCCCACTCACTCGTCTTGTGTTCCGGATCAAGCAGTCGTTTCTCGTTCCATTCCACCAGCGCACCATCGGGTCGTTCGATCCGGATGACGATGCGCACCTCCGGCGATGGGTCCACACTTTTCATCCTGAACCCGACCGAGACAGAACGGAGACTGTCGGATACATCACCTACAACGCGAACGATCGCGGGAGAGGACCCTATCATGTTGAACGCCTTCGGACCGTCGAACGCATCAACAGTCTGGAACGTCGCCATGCTCAGGTCGAAGTCGAAATCGAAGTGCAGGTTCGGCGAGCCGCTATTCCCTGCTGTGCCGAAGGGAATGGGATCCGCGTAGGATGTGATCCCGGAAGCATCCTCCTTCAGCTGGGTTCGCGACTCCGGAACTGCCGGGCATGTGAACGCATGCCATTCGGCCTTTGCGGACTGTTTGATCGAAGGGACCGTTAACACCAAGACCGCAGCCGCTAACAGGATGAGACCTGTGCTCGTGAGCGTGAACATCACAGCGATGCGGCGTGGATTCTTCATACAAGCGCCAAAGAAAGCAATGCACTTACGCAGCGCGCGTGGTCATATTGCGCGTTGCTCACACCAAAGAGATCCCGTCCTCCGGGATCAGCGACTCCCCGCGTAAGCGCAAATACAATTGAACAGTGGCCACGACATCCTTCTTGCAATACGCGGCAATGCGATCCAGGTCCTTGTCCTTGTAATAGACCCGTGCCACGTCGGCACCGCTGATGTCGTCCTTGGGCGTAGGAATGCCAAGCAGGTGTGTGAGCAATGCGAGCGACGTGAAGTTCTTGCGATCGCCGAAACTCCACATGTTCATGGTATCCAGGTGGCCCACTTCCCAGGGCTTCAAGCCACCGATGTCGAGGAGTTTGGGAAGCGCCACACGGTGAACAATGCACCGGCGAGCGATCCATGGAAAGTCGAACTCTTTGCCGTTGTGGCCACAAAGCCAATGGTCGTCCGTATTGTAGTGTCGGTTCAAGAGGTCGGCAAACCGTGTGAGCAGGTCATACTCGTTGTCGCCATGGAACGTGGTTACGCGCAACTTCCATTCAGCCCCCTCTTTGCGCAGGCTGCCCACGCCAATGCAGATGATCTTGCCGAACTCCGAGAAGATGCCCGCCTTCTCGCTGTACAATTCTTCTGCTGTCTTCTCCTGCCGTTCTTGTTCCCAGCGCGTTTTGTCACTGAAAAGTTTGGCGGTGCGTTCGTCAAGTTCGCTCCAATTCGCAACGAGAGGAACGGTCTCTATATCGAGGAACAGGATCTTGCTGAGGTCTCGGATGGTGTCGGGGCGCATGGCAGGGTGAAAAGCGAATGTATCCGTGTTTTCCTCTTCTGCTCCATGCGCGTCATCATGCGCTGGAAACCACCCCTGCCCCTCCTTGCCTTGTTGGTCAAGTGCTCGACCAACAGGAGGGGAAAGCAGCATTCTACTGAATAAGCACCCCCCGTTTTTTCATCAGCGGCAGCTCCGTGAAGTGCTCTTGATCGATACTGCCCGCAACGAAGATGTATTTCTTGTCATACAAGCGGCCATCCACATAGAAGCTGAGCCAGTATTGATTGCTCAGGACGAACACATCTTCAACGACACGTTCTATGCGTGCCCAGCTTTTCGGTCCAAGTGTTTCCAGAAAATGGCGCATCTCACTGGTGGCGCGGTGCTCCCCATCGATCTCGCCATAACCCGTAGAACTGACCAGCACGTTCTCCAGCGTCACGTCCCGGGCATTGATCAGGTATGCGGACCACGACATTTCGCCGTCCTCATCAGGCTCGTGAACAATGGCCATGCTCACGCCCTCAACCTTGGGTAGCTCAATGTCCTTCTTCATCTGCCCGACAAAGAAATCGCATTACAAGAACGCTCACAAAGGATAGAATGCCGGTTGTACTTCAAACTTTCCGCTGGATGGATCCGCACTGTTGATCAGGAAACTTTCCCCGCAGCCATTGCCCGGGCGATGGCGATATAATCCATTACGTCCTGCGGGTGGCCTTCGGCATTTTTCTCTTCCCACAACATGCCTGTGCGCACCATGACCAGATGCTCATGCGGTACAACCACCACGTACTCGCCATGGTAGCCTCGGCAGTAGTAAACCGGTTTTCCATCCAATTCCATCAGCCACCAGAAGTAGCCGTAGCGCTTGTTGGGTTTGTCATGGTCTTTCAGAGGCGCTGGGGTAATGCTCGCTTGCCAGTATTCACGTGGGACCAACTGCCGACCGTTCCACATGCCACTGTCCAGATAGAGCTGGCCTATGCGACCAAAATCGCGCGCAGTCGCATAGAGGCAACAGAAGGCCTTGAAGTCCCCGCTCTCGGTGTCCTTACCCCAGAACGCAGGATGCTCACAGCCCAGGGGCTTCCAGATCTTCTCGCGAACCAATACGTCCAGCGTTTGGCCGTAGACCTTCTCGAGCACCTCGGCCATGATCTGCGTACTGCCGCTGATGTAGTCGAATTCCACTCCTGGGGTATCGCGACAAGGTTGGTTCAATGACAAGTCGCGCACGTTGGTGCCATAATATCCCTTGGCATTGTCGCTGAACGGATCGGCGCCGCTCTCGCCCCAATCCAAACCAGTGCTCATGGTAAGTACGTGATAGAGCTGGATCTTTTTCTTGCACTCTTCTTGTGCGAACTCCGGCAAGAAATCGCCTACCGGTTGAAAGACGCTTTTGATCTTTCCTTCTTGCATGGCAATACCGGTAAGCACGCTCACATAGCTCTTCGCCACACTGAACGAGTTGCTCACACTATCACTGTTCCAACCGTTCCAATACTGCTCGTGGATCATGCTGTCGTTCTGGAAAAGAACGAAGCCCACCGTGTGGTTCTTCAGCAGCGTAGCTTCCTGTTCTGCGCTCAACTTCAGCTTCCCGAAGCGCTCGCCTACCGGCCAAGGCTGAGGGGCATCAGCAGGGATCCTCGCACTGGGAAAGAAGTCGCGATCGTCGATCTCCGGGCCGCTGCGGCCACGCAAATACGTGTACCACATTCCACGCGGAAGGTGGCCGTTGCCGGTGGCATAAGCGAGAGCCGTGAGCACGGCTACGATGCCAATAAGCCAGAGGAGGAGTTTGCGGATGATGCGCATTGTGCGAAAATAGGTCCAGGGTCTCAGCTCATGCGAACCCGTTTACACGAAGCATCTCAATCCTTCTCTGCGTCACATTGACCACGGCTTGGAAGTAGCATGGTCCACCATCATGGAAGAATATCCATTCTGACCTCCAGTGTGGCATGTGGTCGATCTGGCAGAACCCATTCAGATATACTAGAACATCACCACGTTTGTCTATGCCACAAGCATACTGTCGGTAAGCCCGTTCAAGATCAACGGCAGCGAAAACGGAGCTTGGCTGATTCTCCCCAAGTTGCTGAAGTGAATCGCGAAGGGCGTCGTCCTTGTGCTCGCACCGATGGTGATAGGCCTGCAGGATCTGTTCCACGGTAGTGACTGATTCGTCGATCATCTTCGTTGAAGTGGTTTTCCGTTTGAAGGGGTTGAACCCCTTGAAAAGGGGAAGGAAAACGTATTGTTCCCGAGTCGGCATGTTTCTGCTTTGACTTGTATCGGGGTATTGGTATTGGGCATTGACGCTCATTCCTGACGCAACCACAAACAGCAACAGAATGCGACGGGGGATCATGCTCCGGATAACGCTTTTGATCATGTGGCATTGCCCGACACCATCTCCACATCGAACAGGTTCGCCAGTTCGATCTTCAAGCGTGCCTTCACTTCATTGATGTCCACTTCGCGTCCCAGCTCTTTGGCAAGACTCGTCACGCCTTTGTCCGTGATCCCACAGGGAACGATGTTCTCAAAATACGCAAGGTCCGTGTTCACGTTGAACGCGAAGCCGTGCATGGTGACCCAGCGGCTAGCACGGATGCCGAAGGCGCAGATCTTCCGCGCTTTCAGCGGTTCATTGAAGTCCAGCCATACACCCGTTAGGCCGTCGATGCGCCCTGCTTTGATCCCATATGCTTCGAGCGTGCCGATGATCGCCTCTTCCAGCGTGCGCAGAAAACGATGGATATCCGTAAAGTGGTGATCAAGATCGAAGATGGGATAGCCAACGATCTGCCCGGGGCCATGGTAGGTGATGTCGCCGCCACGATCGATCGGGAAGAACTGCACGCCTTTCTCGCGCATGCCTTGTTCGTTCAACAACAAGTGCGCCTGTTTGCCACTCTTGCCGAGCGTGTATACGTGCGGGTGTTCGCAGAAGAGGAGATGATCTTCAGTTGGTGCCTGCTCTACTTCCGGCAGAACCCGGTTCGCGACTTTCTGATCGATCGTCCCTTGGAAGAGGCGCGTTTGCAACTCCCAGGCTTGGGCGTAATCAATCAGGCCGAGGTCTTGAAAATGGGCTTGTCTCAATATGAAAGTATAAACGCTGAGGCGCGGAGAGAAGTACAAAGGAACGCGGAGATCAGGTTTACATATAGGCGCTTCGCGCTTGTAGTAGAAGAAAAACGCGGAGGCCCTGGGACGCAGAGGTTGCTTGGAGCTTCGTGCTTGTCTTGCAAATTACAAGACCGACACCCCATAGACCGTTTCAATGGATGCGATCAATCGTTGCTTCACCTCGTTCATGTCAACCGCACGGCCAAGTTCCTTTTCCATGGAAGTGATGCCCTTGTCGGCCATGCCGCACAGAACAATGTGTTGGTAATACGAAAGGTCCGTACTCACGTT
>JANNYL010000632.1:0-1439 GCA_031410075.1 Flavobacteriales bacterium | reverse complement strand
GAAAAGGGTGGGAACGGTGAGAACGGGCCGCCCAGCGTGCTCGATGGCGTTCCGCGTGGATTACCCAGTATGGTGAAGGCGATCCGTATTCAAGACAAGGCCCGTGGGGTGGGTTTTGATTGGGACCACCGCGATCAGGTTTGGGAAAAAGTGAATGAGGAACTGGCAGAGCTGAAGCACGAAGTGGATACCGCTTCGACCAAACAAGCCGATGAACTCGGTGACCTGCTCTTCAGCATCGTGAATTATGCGCGGTTCTTGAGCATCGATCCGGATGAAGCGCTGGAACGCACCAACCGCAAGTTCATCCAACGTTTCCAGTACCTCGAACGGGAAAGTGCGAAGGATGGCAAGAAGCTCGGCGAAATGACGTTGGCCGAGATGGACCTGTATTGGGAGCGGGCCAAGTTGGCTTGATCATCTTTTCACACAGCAGCCGTTAGACCCCAATTTTGCGTCCACCTGTTCGAATGACGCCCCGTTTCTCTGTAGTGCCTTTGGCATTCTTACTGACCAATGCAGCTTCAGCACAGTGTGGTCCTGTTATCAGCACCTTCCCTTATAATGAAGGATTTGAGAGTGTTCCAGCCTGGACCAGTGGCGGGTTGAACAACGATTGGGAATGGGGTCAACCAGCGCACCCATTGATAAACAGCGCAGGTGGTGGAACAAAGAGCTGGTGCGCCGGTGGGCTTACCGGCCAGTTCTATGAATTCGACGCGCAGAGCTGGATCATGAGCCCGTGTTTCGACTTCACAAGCCTGCAACGTCCGTGGATCTCGCTCAAGATCTTCTGGGAATCGGAACGACGTTTTGACGGACTCGTCCTTCAATCGTCCCTGAACGAGGGTGCCACGTGGACCAATGTGGGTGCCTATGGCGATCCGGTGAATTGCCTCAACACGAACTGGTACAATGAGGATGATGTCACGAACATCAATAATGCTTCTCCTCCACATGGTTGGAGTGGCCGGGTAGGGCCTTCTGCCGGCGGTTGTCTGGGTACCTTGGGTAGTGCAACTTGGTTGACGGCCACACATTGCATGAATTCATTGGGTGGTGAACCGAGTGTGCGTTTCAGGTTCCTTTTTGGGTCCGGTAGCGTCTGCAATGGCTATGATGGTATCGCTATCGATGATATCCTGATCCAGGAGAGTCCGTTGTTGGACGTGGATATCAGCCATGTTTGTGATGGTTCAACGTTCACCTTCACAGGCTCAGGAACAATATGCCCTTTGGTCCATTCTTGGAATTTCGGTGATCCTGGTTCGGGCTCATCGAACACAGCTTCCGGGTCATCGGTGGATCACACTTATTCCGGGCCGGGTACCTACACGGTTTCATTGAGCCTCGCGGACCCATGTGGTCCTTTGCTGGTGCGAACGGAGGAGGTGGTTGTTCTTGGAGTGGAATTGGTCTCACTTCCATCCACGTGCGGA
>JANNYL010000631.1:0-3145 GCA_031410075.1 Flavobacteriales bacterium | reverse complement strand
GCAATGGTGAAGTTGGTCGTGGTGATCGTGTCGATCACCGACCAGGTGGCCGCGCCTGTTGGCCGGTAACGCAGGTTGAAGGTGTCGGCGCTGAACGCTTGCCAAGTGAGGTCCACCGTGTTGGAATCAACGTTGTTCACTGTAGGTGCAACGGGTGTGGCACATTGGGTCTCCCCTGCGAATACCCCAACGCCGGGCACACTGTTGTAAGCGTAGTCCTTCAAGGTGAAGCTCGTACCGATTTCGGGAATGCTCAAGCGGGCCCACCCGTAGTACGTACTTCCTGCGCTATCGAACCGCAGGCCGAGGAACATGGGGGAGGTAAAGGATGCGCTGTCCAACCATGATCCCGTGTAGCCCCCGGGCCGGCAGTAATATTGGGGCGGATTCACCAGCCCGAATGGTTGGCACACGGGTACGCCCTGGATCAGCAGAACTTGGGCACTCGCATTGTTCCATGTCGAAGCAGGGGCGATCGCCTGTCCCTGTGGAAGCTGTGAAGCGTACGAGGCCGTATTCGCCACTGCATTGGTCCCTTGCGGTGTGATCCTCACCCAACTGCGCGGTCGTGTATTGGTCGCAGCGCAATTAGCCGGGCCGCCCGGGCATGGGGCATTCACTGTGCGTTGCACGATCAGGAAGTCGATGTTCCCATCGTTGTCCATGTCGAGGGAACAGCTGTCGTTGGTGCCACTGTACGTCGCATCCGGGTCCACATCCGTGTAGATGATCTGGGCCTGTGCCTGCGCAGCGATCAAGGTCAAAAGGAGTAGAGCGTGTTTCATGGGCCGTAGGGTTGGTTGGACGGAACGAAGGTCCCAAGACCGTTCCACCCCACACCTAGTAGAAATACCAGTTTTGCGCTCAGCCTGCGGATCCTCCCTTCTTGGCGGGTAAGACCTGGCGCATCGCCTCCACCAGATCCTGCTGCTTGAAAGGCTTGGGCACCCCGCATCGAGTGCGGGCAGCCCAAGGTCGTTCAGACCTTGCCCTTCAGGGCCTTCCTAGCATTCAGCGCGCTCACCACCTTCTTCCCTGTTCGGGATTCCAACTCCAGCCGGGCGACCTTGGCCACGTTGCCTCCTTGTCGCGCCACTTCTTTGCTGGCCTCGAAGGTCTCTGGATCCGTGGCCTGCGAAATGTCCTTTGTGGATGCCTCGGCGAGCATGTTCAGGATCAGCTCGGTGTTCGTCATGTTGTCCCGGAGGTTCTCCTTTTTGAGCCCCTTCAACACTTTGTATTCCTTGGTGGTCCTGCCTGCCCAGGCCTTGGTAATAATGTCCGTGAGCGTAGCGAACTGTTGCCCTTGCTTCAGTCCCCGTTTCTTCCACTCGTCGGTGAGGTCCTTGCGCACCTCGATGCTCTTCAGCCGTTGGTTGATCCAGCTTTCGGAGTAGCCCAAGCGGAGATACTGTTCCAATGCCCTGTCGATGGAAAGCTCCGGGTCCTGCATTTCATCGAGCCGCTCCTTGGCCACCTGTGCCAGCCACAGCTTGAACGGTTCGGCCTTCGGCGATGGGATCGACTGGATCAACCGGAACAACTGCTCGGTGTCGGCCACGTCCGTGCCATAGGACTTCCCGTCCGCCGACTTCAATTTCAGTTGTCCGATTTTATCGGACAACTGGCTTCCCTCCTTTGCCAGCTTGGTCTTCAGATCGTTCCAATACTTCCTGGGCCGGTCGCTACCGGTGAGCGCGGCGATCACATCGATGATGGAGAAGACCCACTTCTCCTGTTCACTATCCCAAATCGTTCGGACCTGCTTGTCCTCGAACACTTTGATGGCGTCGTGCTGTTCCATGGTGGCGCGTTTGAACGATGCGCCAAGGTACTTACCCTGGTTCCATCACCTTCCTGATCGCCTCCACGAGCTCCTCCTGCTTGAACGGCTTGGGCACGAAGCCGTCCATGCCAGCATCCAGGCACTGCTGCACTTCGGCCTGCATCACATTGGCCGTCATGGCGAGGATGGGGATGTGTGACTTCCCGTTCGCCAACGCGCGGATCGCACGCGTGGCTTCGTAGCCGTCCATCACGGGCATCTGTACATCCATGAGGATGAGATCGTAGCTGTTCTCCCGCAACATGTCCAGTGCGAGCTTCCCGTTCACCGCCACATCCACGACAACTCCCGTGATGGCGTCGGACAATTCCTCCTTCGCGACAAGCACGTTCAATTTGTTGTCCTCAGCGAGGAGGATGCGGAGATCCTTCAACGCGACGTCACTCCGGGCTTGACCCGGAGTCTCGTTGTGCTCGGACGGTTCTCCTTCGGTCGCAGACAACAGTGCATACGGAACAGTGAACGCAAACGAGCTTCCCTTGCCCACTTCACTTTCGGCAATGATCGTCCCGCCTTGCATCTCGACCAACCGTTTGCAAATGGTGAGGCCCAGACCCGTGCCACCGAAGCGCCGCGTGTGATCGCTCTCGGCCTGTGTAAACTCATCGAAGACATGCAGCAACCGTTCCGGTGCGATGCCTATGCCGGTGTCCGTGACGGTGCAACGAATGCCGATCAATTCTTCGTTCGGCATATCGTCCGAATCGATCCGCCGTTCGGCGGACGACGCTACGGGTGATACCCGCAGCGTATGCGTCGCTTCCAAATGAATGCGGACGGATCCGCGTTCTGTGAACTTGATGGCGTTGCCTACCAAGTTCATCAGCACTTGTTGCAAGCGCGTAGGATCGCCCAGCACGGTGGTGGGTACGCCGTTCGCGATCGCGGCGTCCAAGGTCAAGCCCTTCTCTTCGGCCCGGTAGCGCATCACACCCAACACGCCATGGATCACGGTGCGCGGTTCCATGCGCACCTTCTCCACGTGGAGCTTCCCCGCTTCGATCTTGCTCAGGTCCAGGATCTCGTTCACGATGCCGAGCAGGGCCTCACTGCTGGTGGCGATGGCATCCAGGTGTTCTTGTTGCGCGGGAAGGTGCTCCTTGCGCCGCAGCACGGTGCTCATACCGGCAATGGCGTTCACCGGCGTGCGGATCTCGTGGCTCATGTTGGCGAGGAACTGCTGCTTCACCCGTTCGCTGTGCTCGGCGCGTTCCTTGGCCTTGCTCAGTTCCGCCGTACGCGCCGCGACGGTGCTCTCCAGATGCTTCTTCTGCCGGGTGAGCAACTGGATGTACAGCA
>JANNYL010000630.1:0-1970 GCA_031410075.1 Flavobacteriales bacterium | reverse complement strand
GTTACGCGTCTCGGTCTGGCGTACGCGCTTCAACGAACTCTTGTGGTTGGCCATAGTTTCTTTGAAAAGGACGACAAATATAGCCCGGAGCACCATATGGGCAAGCCATTGAACGAAAAAGCCCCGGTATCGCCAGGGCTTTTGATTGCTTTTGCACGAACTCTGGATCAGTAAGCGCGTTCCTCCTTACCGCCAACCATATTGGTCACGGTCTTCGCAATGATCTTCAAGTCGAGCATAAAGGACCAGTTCTCCAAGTACCAAACGTCCAGGTCCACACGCTTTTCCATGAGTTCCGGAGTGCGGGTCTCGCCACGGAAACCATTCACTTGGGCCCAACCCGTAATGCCTGGGCGAACAAAGTGGCGAACCATGTATTTGTCGATGATATCGCGGAACTGATCATTGAGGCGGAGCGGATGCGGACGAGGGCCCACTACGCTCATTTGGCCCATCAGTACGTTGAAGAACTGGGGCATTTCATCCAGGTTGCTTTTCCGCAGGAATGAACCCACTTTGGTAACGCGTGGATCGTTCTTGGTGGCCTGTTTCAGGTCGGCCTCTTTGTTCATGCGCATACTGCGAAACTTGTAACAGCCGAACTTCTTCTTGCCTTCGCCCAATCGGGTCTGTTTGAAGAAGACAGGGCCTTTGCCCGAAAGTTTCACCGCAATTGCCAGAATAGGGAAGAGCCAGCTGAAAACGAAAACGATCACGCACAACGAGAAAACGATATCGAAAGCCCTCTTCGCCATACGGCTCCAACGGTTGTCCAGCGGTTCATTCCGCAGTTTGCTCACTGGAACCGAGCCATGGAACTCGAGTTCGGTGGTTTGCACTACAGGAATGAAGCTGTCCGCACTGGGGATCACCCGGAAGCGAATGGTATTCCGCTCGCAGAATTCCATCAGGTCGGTGATCACTTCCTTGTACGTGCCAGGTAGTGCACAATAAATGATATCGATCCGGTTCTGGACAGCGAACACTTTCGCTGCTTCTACATCACCTAAGCGCTGCGAGGCAAGCACACCGCTAACGGCAGCGTCGCTGAAGAGACCGCGGAAGCGATATCCACGCACGGTCTGGTCCTGACAATATTGAAAGATCTCTTGCGCCGCCGGACCATCGCCCACGATCACAAGGTCCTTGACGGTGGTCAAGGGTTCCAAAGTGAGCACTTGGTTAAGACCGGAGCGCATGGATAGGATGGATCGTTGGCTGGAGCGCAGCAAGGTAGCAAGCTCCTGGTTCAGTTCGGGGCGCGAAACGCGTCGACCCGGTCGAAGGTTAGGAAAGGCGGGCCGATCGCCTGGGTTAATAGTGTTTTCCACGATTTTCGATTGGGATAACGGCCTTCTGAACGAGTGGGTCAAATGTAGACGGAGGTCGAAGGGTATGTCAAGTTTGTCGTAGATAAACTGCAATTTATCGAAAAAAGCCGGTTCTGTCCTTGGACAAGAACCGTGCGGATCCGTCACTCCTTTGGTCGGCTCTTGAATCGATCCGTCAGCGTAAGCCAAAGGAACTGCGTGTTCGTGATCAAGTAGCGTTTCCATAAACGGCCTGGTTCCAATGCGAAACGATAGGCCCATTCCAGTGAAAGGTCGCGCATCCACTTGGGCGCTCGAGTGTCTTTTCCTGCATAGAGCAGAAAAGCACCACCCATGCCGAGCATAATGGCGTTCACACGGCCTTTCATGCTGGCCATCCAGCGCTCTTGTTTTGGACAGCCAAGTGAAACGTAAACGATATGGGCACCGCTCGAATTGATCTTCATCACCATTGCGGCGGTCTCCTCCTCGGTAAGCTGTCGGAAAGGCGGTGAGATGGCTCCAACGACCCTCAATCGCGGAAAATCCTTGCTGGCGCGAACGGTGATCAGGTCGAGCACATCCTGCTTTCCACCATAGAGAAAGATCCCCAAGTCTCGCCGTTCGGCCTCTGCCATAAGTGCTGGCATAAGGTCGTTG
>JANNYL010000629.1:0-4393 GCA_031410075.1 Flavobacteriales bacterium | reverse complement strand
AGCAATTGGAGGAACTTTATGAAACATACAAGGACAAAGGATTTGTGATAATAGGGTTTCCTAGTAACGATTTCGGGGGACAAGAACCCGGAAGCGAAACCGAGATCGCCGGTTTTTGTCAGAAGAACTATGGCGTCACCTTTCCCATGATGAGCAAGGTGAGCACAAAGGGCAATTCGAAGCATCCCGTATACCAATGGCTCACTGAGAAAGCGCAGAACGGGTGGATGGATAGTCAAGTGAAGTGGAATTTCGGGAAGTACCTGATCAATGAGGACGGTACGATCCATACTGTTCTGGCGAGTTCCGCTGAACCTTTGAGCGAGCCTGTGTTGAATTGGTTGGATGGAAAGAAGTGAGCAACGAGTACGTCGATATCCTCTGCATTACCGCACATCCTGATGATGTGGAGATCGGGTGCGGGGGTACCGTACTGAAGCATGCCGCCGAAGGGAAGTCAGTGGGCTTGGTGGAGCTTACCGCTGGCGAATTGGGTACACGCGGCTCACCCGATATTCGAAGGGCCGAGGCGGAAGAAGGGAGGAGGGTTCTTGGTGCCCGGTTCCGCTACCAACTTGGATTGCAGGATGGATTTTTTCGCGCTGATGAAGCGAGTCTGCTGAAGGTGATCGAATGTATTCGCAGGCACCGTCCGCAAGTGCTTATCGCCAATGCCATTCGGGATCGACATCCGGATCATGGTCGCGGTGCGGGGCTCGTTGCCGAGGCCTCTTTCCTGAGTGGTCTGCGCAGGGTAATTACCGAACACAATGGAGTGTCTCAAGAGCCGTGGCGTCCTGTTTCTGTTCTCCACATGATCCAGGATCGCTGGATCGATCCGCACATCGTAGTGGATGTTTCAGCCTATTGGCCCCAAAAAATGGAAGCGCTCGGTTGTTTCAAAAGCCAGTTCTTCGACCCAAACAGTACGGAGCCGGTTTCACCGATCAGTGTGCCCGAATTCCTCCCAACACTGGAAGGGCGCGCTCGCGACGTAGGACGGATCATTGGTGTGCCATATGGCGAAGGATTTACCTGTTCACGTCCTCCTGGTATTCGGGATATCACGACATTGTACTGACCAGCTGAGACACGGATCTGGTGGATCTGTGATCCGTTCGGGGATGTTCAAGAAGTAACGAATGAGGCCATTGCACTGATCTGGGTGTGCTTGGCCGCGAAAGGCCTTTAGGACCGAAGCGTTTTCCAAAGCTCCCGAGCCCGGGCCACGTCCCTGCTGTTGGGCAATAGATCCCGCATCGAGCTTTTCGTTCTGTCGATAAAGACGGTTACCTGATAGATCAAGCTGGTAGAGTAGGCCAAGGACGCCGTGATCGCAGCACCGTTCAATCCCATGCTTGGCACCAACCAGATGCCAATGCCCACGGAAACCAACATGCCCAAGCCTGAACCAATCAGGTTGTGTTTGTTCTGCCCCGTACCGCTGAAGTAATGGCTGAACGCCTGCGAAGCGGCCATTGCCAAAATGCCAGGAGCCAACAAGAACATGATCGGATGCAGGCCGCTGATCTCATTGCCAAAAGCCATGCGAAAGATCACGTCAGGCACGATCGCAAGTGCCAGAACAAAAGCGATCGCGATACAAACCGAGACTTTCGCGGTGGTCAAGGTGATCGAGCGTTGGTGCTCGCGGTCCGCGATATTGCTCACCCTGCTCAATAGGACCAAGCCCAAGCTTCGCGGTGCTATCCATGCACTCTCACTGAGTTGATTGCATACGCTATAAAGACCTAGCGATGCCGTTCCTTGGAAACGTTGAATGATCCAATAGGCCAGCCGGTAGTTGAGCAGCTGCAAACCGTTGGCTCCCTGCACCAGCATGCCCTGCCTCAACATGGTCCGTAATACTTTGGGTTCTTCCGTCGCGGGCGGGTCGTTCCAACGGATATTGATCGCCCCCAGCAATACCGATAGGGTGAAGGCGGCATAGCTCGCATACACATATTCCATCGCGCTCACAGGTCCTGTTGGCCATAATAGCGCGGCGAACGCTGCCAGCAACATTCCGGCGTGCACGGCAGTAATGAAATTGTGCCGTCCGATGCGCTGTTGGCCCAGGATGACGCCCAAATGAATGCTGTACAACGCCTGCAGGAAAGCCAACACGCACACGTGTTTTTCATAGCCGATCGGAACCAAGGGGAATACACGCAGAAGAACGAAGCAGCACACCGTGCTGAGCACCGCCCATGCGTATGCAGGCTTCAATAATTGCCACAACCGAGCACGTGGGACCAAATACACCAAAGCACCACCACCGATCAAATTCGCAGGCAACATCACCAGCGTTATTCCAAGCACTATCAGACTTATGATGCCCAAGCCTTCTGCGCCCAAGGAATGCCCGGCCAATACCATTACCAACAGGTTCATGGCCGTAACGAATACGCGCGAGGCGATGGTTCCTGTGACCTGCTTGATCATTCTTGATCGTCTTCCTCGTCTTCGTCCGGCTTGGCCAGCTTCTCGCGCTTTCCGCTCTTCTTGGCCTTGCTTGATCGTTTCGTACGTGATATTGTTTGAACGGACCGCTCACATTCCACGAGTGTTTGTTCGCCAACAGCGCTGATCGTGTGCAGTCCTGCATTCCACACCGATCCCTTCAGTGGGCCTATGTTCTTCACCCATTCCTCGCGGAAAGTTGTTGGTGTGAGTTCGGTGACGCGCATGATCGAAACACGTCGACCGTCCGTTTTACTGACATCCGCTGCCGGTCTATAGAGCGCACCTTCGTGCTTGAAGGGCGTGCCCGCAGGTCGGGCGCTGCGAATATCCATTTTCAAAGGTTGCATAGCGTGAGATGAGTACGGGCCTTCCATGGATGAGGCGTAATAGGCATACAGCGCTACATCATCCAACGGCGGCTTCGTACCCATGATCCACCAAAGCCCATTGTGTTCGAACAACGTAGGAGCGGATAGTCGTTCGTTCAAGAGTGTTCCCTGCAGTTCCAATGAGTCGTTCGCTTCGTTCACCCGGTAGAGTTCCACACGATCATTCGCTCCGCATTCAGGTACTACGTTAACGGTATCATCCTTTTGTAGAACGAACGGATGGCTGTACTGCCCAATGCTCGTCAACATCGTTCGAGAACGTTTGAGGATATTATCGCGCTTAGGTCTCAAACGGCTGATCTCTCCTTTTCCTGTCGCATGGTCGAACTTTTCATAAAGAACGTTTAGTTGCCCATCTGCCATGTATCCGAACGGGGCCGACCTGGACTGACCTTCACTGGGTGCTGGTAACCAGCGAACGTTCAAATTAGGACGGGCATCCAGCAACGAAGAGATCGGCAGGTACAACACCCCGAAGTTCCGTTCCAAACGTTGACTTGATAGTCTCTGGGAAGAGCGTCGCTTGTTGCCGTGGAGCGTTATCAGGAAATTGATGAAGTCAATATTGCCTGGGTGTTTTTTGACCGCAGCATTGGTTGTGCTCGGCCTTCCATTTGCGGCATCGGCCTTTTCCGCGACCAGTGCACGGCATACTTGAGCCGCCCAGCCCGCACTGCCCATCAACACGGCATCAATGGATGCGGAAAGCGAGTGGTCGATGGTTCGGAACCAACCCTTTGCGAGGATGAGCCCTCCGTCCAGCTTCTCTGTCAGCCGCTGCAGAACGGCACCGGTCACAGGGGCACCATCCATGATCTCCCAAAAACCTGGCGGCTGCCCGCGGTATTTCTCCTCATCCCCGTGATGGTAGCTCCACACGCCATAGCGGGGCAACGTGAGGATCTCGCCTTTCAGGATGTTGGATCCGAAACTCAAAAGAATATCCGGGCGATAATGGGCTATGGCCTTCAGATCATCCGGCTCGAAAAGCAGATCCGTTCCCTGACCGACCGGTTTGCATGCAATACGTGGCACCTGAGCTAGTAGATCGCTGAGGCCGACCTTGCTTAAGGCCGCAGGTTTGAACCGGTTCTTTCGCCACCACAGGAACAACGCCATGTGCCATGGATGATGGAGCACCCGCTGTATGAACGAACTGGCTTTTTCAGCGGGTTTCTCGTGCAAGACGAGCAAGACGGGTTCCACGCCATCCACGGCGAGCACCAGACGAACGCATTCAGCCTGCCATTGCTCAAGATCGAGTCCATCGCACAAGATCCCTACCCGCAACTTCTCAACCATGTCCTAGAGCGTCTCGGTAAATTTCCAGAAATCGTCCTCCCACCGCTTCCACGCTGAAATTCTCACTCACACTGGCCCGAATAACAGCCGGGTCATACGATACTACCCCGTTCAACCGGTCGACCATCGCTGCTGTCAAGGCTGCATCATCACGAGGTTCGATCAGAACACCGTTCACCTCGGAAATGAAGGCCACCGGCCCTCCGCAACGGGTGGCGATCACAGGCTTTCCAAGG
>JANNYL010000628.1:0-14885 GCA_031410075.1 Flavobacteriales bacterium | reverse complement strand
CCAATACATGCGGGACTATTGCTGAGCTACCACGAGTCAGAAAAGTCGCTGCCTCATGGCTAGCCGGGAGGCGCCGTATAGGAAAAAAAGTGTAACTGTACTGGTTCAGCGTTTCATTGATCAATGAGGGCCAAGAATGCGCTTCTTAACTGGATGGTAGCGCGAAAAGTCAGAACCGGAGGGATTCTTCTCCACACGATAGGCAACACCGCTAACCCGCGAAAAGTGCGTACAAGAATTTTCGCTCGCTCGCTTTGGGTTGGTGGTTTTGTATGGCTGATCTATTTTAAGATCGGGTGAATGAATGGTGGTGGCCGGCCCTGGTTCGGTGAAATACCGGTGCTCGCTAGGAACTACACGACCAACGACGAGCCGCAAAAAATGAGTAGTGCCCCATGCGAGCGCGGGCCTATTCACTTATGCGAGTGCTTGAGGAAAATAAGGAAGCCGTACGCATGCTGGAACAGGCCCAACACCCAGTGCCCTTCCGCGAAGCGCGGCCAAGAACCAATACACCTATACCCCCGCATTATTTCGCGGTGCCCGGCCCTCGCTCCGATCGGCCCATCCCCCTAAAAATACCCTGAACCGGGTATTGCCCACCTCTTTCCCCTCCTATTGGTTTGCGCCCAAAGCATGAGGCATGAAGGAATGGCACAAGCAATTGGGAGAGCGCATGCGCTTTATCAGGCGGATGCGTAGTTTGAAACAGGCAGAGGTATGCGCGGATGTGGGCCTTAAACAGAGCCAACTGAGCCGGTATGAGAATGGGCTGGGGCGGCCTTCGTTCTATGAGATGTTGCGCTTCGCGCGATTGTACCGCTGCACCTTGGCGGCTTTCGATTGCGAGCGGTCCTTGGGCGACCTGGACCAGCTGCTGCCCCAAGCCTAAGGCCGAGCGGGCCGATCGGTTTCCTGTGTGCATAGTGCCCGTTCTCAAGGGTTGGGTTGCCCAGCACTGAGGGCTTGTGTGCTATGCATCGAGGACTCGATGCCCATGCACCGAGTGCTCGAATGCTCATGACCGAGTGCTCGAGTGCTCATGACCGAGTGATCGAGTGCCCAAGACCGAGTGCTCGAGTGACCCTTACCCAGTGCTCGATAGTCACCGACCCAGTGCTCGAGTGACCTTGACTCAGTTCTCGAGTAACCCTTACCCAGTGCTCACGTCTCCCTTACCCAGTGTTCGAGTGACCCTTACCCATTGCTCGAGTGACATTGACCCAGTGCTCGAGTGACCTTGACCCAGTGCTCGACCGACCTTGACCCAGTGCTCGAGTGACCATGACCCAGTTCTCGATGGACCCTGACCCAGTGCTTGGTGATCGCCCCGTAGGCCCGTAAATGCTGGAGAATGAAGCCTTATGCACCAATGCATATTTCATTCATTAGTGGATATGGAGATCGTGTGGCACTGCTGTTCAGGCTTTTACAAAAACGTGTTATCGCCCTTTCAGGCACTGCCCGAAGTTTTCGAGAACCGATGGAAAACTTCATCGTAGCAGCGGCCCGGAACGGCACTTAAGCCCTCCACTAAAGCAAATAGCCATGAAGGCGAACATCAAACTTTCTCTTTCTCTGTTAACGCCAATGAAGTTGTTGGCCCTGTTCCGTGTTGTCATTGCCAAGTTGACGGGCAACGCGATCTTTCCCACCCCTGCGGTCACCCTCGCGGCGATGACCACGCAGGCCGACACGCTGGAGGACGCCATTGAGGAGGCGACCAACGGCAGCCGCCAAAGCAAGTTGAACCGCAACAAAGTGGTGGCGGCTTCACAAGCCATGCTGGACAAGCAAGCTGATTATGTGCGTAGTGTGTGCAATGGTGATGCGGTGCTTTTGGGCAGCAGCGGTTTCGAGCTGTCCAAGCCGCGCGAACCCATTGTTATGGTAGATGCTCCCAAAGGCGAAGTGGCCACCGCCACCAAGGCCAGCGGCGAGATCGAGTTCCGCTTTCGCAAAGTGCATGGTGCGCATTACTACCGCATGTACAAGAGCGAGGTGGACCCCACTACCGGTAATGCGGTTTGGGTGCTGTTGGGTACCACCACGCGTGTGCGCAACGTGCTCTCTGGCTTCGCCTCATACAAGGCTTTCTGGTTCCGCGTGAGCGCTGTAGGCGTGAACGGTGAGGGCCTGCCAAGCGATGCCGCGTTGGGCCGCGCCGCCTGATCCTTTTTTCCTCTCCACGTAAAAGCCCCGGCCCCCCTCAGGCCGGGGCTTTTCGCGTTATACCCTTTCGCCATACAGAGACACCGGAAAATGCGCCTCAATTTTTGCGCATGACGATACGGGAAGGTCGCTGCATAGCGGGGCCTGCGGAGCGACCTTGCCGAAGAAGGCAGGCGGAAAAAGGGCAAGCAGATTGGGTGGATCTGCGCGGCGAGAGGGTATTAGGTATTCTCTGGATCAACTGATCCATAGCGAGGTTCACGTCTGCGCCAATTGCTCCTTGCCATCAATACCACGCTCGCTTCCGCGGATCGGTACAAGCGAACACAGCCTGCCCCTCATTGGGTTTGGTGATCAAGTTCGCTTCGTAGGGCGTCGCGCCGATCGCTTGAGGGGAAACAGTTTGTTTGGGGATCTGGACAATGGTCTTGTGCACAAGCCCAGGTGACCGCGCCTTGAACAAGGATCACCGGTCCTGTACTTTCGCGTTGCTCCATAGCCGACCAATGCTCCTACGCAACCTTGTGGCCTTCGCGGCCGCTGGCCTTCTATTAACCGAATGCGCCGCCCAGAAAGGCCTGCCGCACGCGCTCTCGCCCAACGAGTTACACCTGATCCCGGCCTACCGAGAAAGCCGCGCTTCCGGTGACCGCGGGATCACGAGCGCCCCCGCTTTCGCCCCGCGCACCATGGCCGAGTGGGAGGAGGTGCAGACCCTGTGCATCAGCTGGGTCAGCTACCCCACGATCCTGAAGCAGATCGTGCGTTACGCGAAGGACGAATGCCAGGTGCTCATCCTGTGCGCGAGCTCGGGATCCAACTCCCAGGCCACCATCACCACCTACCTGCAGGCGAGCAACTCCGGCGGCCCCGCCTTGGCCAACCTGAACAACATCAGTTTCCTCGTCACCCCCTACAACAGCATCTGGATGCGCGATTATGGGGCGGAGTGCATCTACCAGAACGAGGTGGATTCGCTCTACCTGCTGGACTGGATCTACAATCGGCCGCGCCCCAGCGACGACACCAGCCCGGACGCTATCGGCACCTTCAAGAACAAGGCGGTTTACAACACCACGAACGCGCCGAACGATCTGGTGCATACGGGCGGAAACTTCATGGCCGACGGCTTCGGCACTGCATTCAGTAGCAACCTGGTGATCGATGAGAACGGCACTGGTGGTAGCTACAACCAGACGGACAAAACCCCGGCGCAAGTGGACGCGCTGATGACCACTTGGATGGGTATCAACCCCGGCCGCTATGTGCGTATGACGCAATTGCCCTTCGACGCCATCAACCACATCGACATGCACATGAAGCTGCTCGATGAGGAGACCTTGCTGATCGGGCAGTTCCCCACCGGCGTGAGCGATGGGCCACAGATCGAAACGAACATCGCGTACATCCAGAACAACTTCAATAGCGTGTTCGGTACGCCCTACCGCATCGTGCGTATTCCGATGCCGCCCAGCACCGGCGGGGCCTATGCGCCCAGTGCGGACTACCGCACCTTCACCAACAGCATCTTCATCAACAAGACGATCCTGGTACCCACCTATCGGCAGCAGTACGATACCACGGCGCTGCGCATCTATCGCGAGAACCTGCCCGGCTACCGCGTGATCGCGATCGATTGCGACGAGAGCAGCGGCAACATCATCAGCCAGAGCGGTGCGCTGCATTGCATCACGAAAGCGGTTGGTGCGAGCAAGCCCTTGCTCATGCGCCATCAGCGCTTGGCTGATCGCTTCAACACGGGAGCCGGGTATCCGGTGAGCGCGTACCTCCGCCATGCGAGCGGCATCGCCAATGCGCAGGTGTATTGGACAACGGACACTACGCAAGGCTACACATCGGTGGCGATGACGAGCGTGGGTAGCAACAGCTGGAGCGCGAACATTCCGGAACAACCCCAAGGGAGCATGGTGTACTACTACATCCGTGCGGTGGCCAACAACGGCAAGGTGCAGGTGCGGCCCATCACGGCGCCGCAAGGCTGGTGGCGTTTCCGCGTGCTGAACAGTCCGAACGTGGCCTTGTCGCTGAAGGTGTTCCTCGAAGGTGCCTTCGACACAGGCACCGGGTTGATGCGTGACGATCTCCGTGTCCAGGGGCTGATCCCGCTCGGGGAACCCTACACAGCTGCGGGCTTCACGCTGGTGAGCAACACTACACCGAGCACCACGGCTCCGATACTGGCCATTACCGGCAACAACGCCATCGTGGATTGGGTGCTGGTGGAAGCACGCGCTACGCTCTCGCCCTTCGGTGTCCTCCAGTCGCGCACCGCCCTTGTGCAGCGCGATGGCGATGTGGTGGCCACGGATGGTGTTTCCCCCGTACTGTTCTCCTTGTCCGCCGGTAGCTATCACATTGCTTTACGCCACCGCAATCATTTCGGTGTTATGACCGAAAATCCGGTAACGCTTTCGGTGACCACCAGTACTGTGGACTTCACGTCCCCGGCATTCGGCACCTATGGCACCGATGCGCAGAAGACCGTGGGAGCGATGCGCGCTCTTTGGGCCGGAAACGTTCAGCGCGATGCGACACTGAAGTACATCGGCACAAGCAACGACCGTGATCCCATCCTTACTGCGGTGGGCGGCACTACCCCCAACAACACGGCGCCCGGTTACCTGGCCGCGGATGTGAACATGGACGGGGTCGTGAAATACACCGGTGCGAGCAACGACCGCGACATCATCCTGGTGAACGTAGGCAGCACCACGCCGAACAGCACCCGCGCTGAACAAGTACCCTGACCTTTCTGTTACCGAACCAACCTTTTTAACGATGCGACTCTTCTCGATCCTTTGTTCCGCCCTGATCGCGATCTCCACCTTCGCCCAGGTATCCCTCTTTTCCGGAGGGGAGACCGAGCACGTGGCCGGTGACGTGCTCATCCGCATAGTGCCCGGTGCGGATGTGAAGGCCTTGGTGCGCGACCTGTCCCGCATCGATGGACAACCCACCACCCTCGCCGTTTCGTGGGAAGTAAGTCCCCCAGCCCGCATCTGGCTGTTGAAGCATGATCCAGCGCTCCCAGGAGCGCTCGTGCTCGACCGTGTGCGCCGACACCCCGCTGTGGAAGCCGCCCAGTTCAACCATACGGTGCAGGAGCGCATCACGCCGAACGACACGCAGTACAATCAGCAATGGCATCATGTGGATCCGCAGGACAACGACATCGATACCGACCTGGCATGGAATACCACCACCGGCGGCAATACCGCGCTTGGTGACACCATCGTGGTCTGCGTGGTGGAAGGCTTCGACCGAAGCCACAGCGACCTGATCGCGAACTCCTGGGTGAACCGTGCGGAGATCGATGGCAACAGCATCGACGATGATGCGAACGGCTACATCGATGACGTGTTCGGCTGGAACCCGGCGGCCGGTAATGACAACACGCTCTTCAGTGGCAGCCATGGAACCAGTTGCGCAGGTATGGTGGGTGCGCGCGGCAACAACGCGAACGGCGTGGTTGGTGCGAACTGGTACGTGAAGCTGATGCCTGTGCGCTATTCGTCACTGACGGAGGCGAACGTGATCGCCAGTTACACCTATCCCTTGGTACAGCGCCAGCGCTGGAACCAGACGAACGGGGCGCAAGGCGCTTTGGTAGTGGCCACCAGCAGCAGCTGGGGCATCGACAATGCCAACCCCGCCAATTATCCGCTGTGGTGCGGGTTCTACGACACCATGGGCCAAGCGGGCATTCTGAGCTGCGGAGCCACCGCCAACAACAACGTGAACATTGATGTGGTCGGGGATATGCCCACCGCCTGCAGCAGCCCCTACATGATCAGCGTCACTGCTACCGACGCCAACGACCAGCGCACCTTCAGCGGTTACGGCCTCACCACCATCGATGTTGGGGCTCCCGGTGCCAGCGTGCGCACTACGACCACTGCTAATACTTACACCACCACCAGTGGTACCAGCTTCGCCACGCCGCTCACCGCCGGGGTGCTAGCTCTGATGTACAGCACACCATGCACCGGTCTCGCCCAACTCGCGCGTTCCAACCCGCAGGGCGCTGCTAACGCCATGCGCACCGCCCTGTTCGCGGGCGTTGAACAAGTGGGCAACCTGCCTGGGCAGACGGTGACCGGTGGCCGCATCAACGCCAACAACAGCGTGCAGTACATCGTGAACAACTGCGCTACTTACAGCCCCGTGATCAACGTGGACGTGAAGGTGTTGCTCGAAGGCGCTTACGTGGAGGCCTCCGGCCTTATGCGCGATGACCTGCGCGCGCTCGGACTGATCTCACTCACTGAACCATATAGCGCGAGCGGGTTCACCTTGGTAGGCAACACCACGTCGTCCACCACGGCACCGGTTTTGGCCACCACCGGCAACAACGCCATCGTGGATTGGGTCTTGGTGGAACTGCGCTCCGCCGCCACCCCTGCCCAGGTGCTCGCCTCGCGCACGGCCCTTGTGCAGCGCGATGGCGATGTAGTGGCTACAGATGGGACCTCGTTGATAAGCTTCACCCAGCCCGCCGGCAACTACAGCGTGGCGATCCGCCACCGCAACCACTTCAGTGCGATGACCGGAGCTGCGGTATCGCTGTCAAGCAGCGCCACCGTCATTGATTTCCGGTCGGTCGCCTTGGGCACCTATGGCACAGAAGCACAGAAGACGGTTGGAAGTGTGCGCGTACTATGGGCGGGCAACGCACAGGGCGATGCCGAACTGAAATACATCGGTGCGAGCAACGACCGTGATCCGATCCTCACCGTTGTGGGAGGCACCACGCCGAACAATACCACCACCGGCTACAGCGCCGAGGATGTGAACCTGGACGGGGTGGTGAAGTACATCGGTGCCGACAACGACCGCGACCCGATCCTCACCAACGTGGGGAGCACAACGCCGAACAATACACGCGTGCAGCAGTTGCCGTGAGCTTTCGTTGGTCTTTGCTCAGACCATTGAGCTCTGCTCGTCCTTCGTGATCTGTTCCTATCGGAGTTTCTTTACCAACTTGCCCTCGGTTGCATGACCGCTCGGCTTTAGACTCCATGAAGAAACGCTACATCGCCGGTGCTCTTGCTGCTGCTACGGTAGGTGCCGCCATAATGCTCCTGGCGCCCGATACCGGTGGTGGTCATGTCAGCAGTGGTTATGGCCAACCCGTGGATCGCGACCTGGATGCGATCCGCAAAGACACCTTGCGCGTGTTGGTGATCGAGCATCACTTGACGTACCAGCGAACGGCTGGCGCTGAGACCGGTCTCGAATTCGAATTGTTGGAACGGATCGCGAAGGACATCGGTGTGCCTATTCGTGCGGTGCTCGTTCAACATGCCGATAGCCTGTTGCCACTTTTGCAACGCGGTGCCGGTGATGTGATCGCAGCGCAATTGGGGCTGAAGAACCCGTTCGATCGGTGGATCGGTCACACCGTTCCGTACCGCAATGTTTCGCCCGTGTTCGTTACTCTGCGTTCCGATCATGTACTGGGCATCAACCTGGGCGATGCACTTGCGCCTGACACAGCCTGGGTAAGCGCTTGGTCGCCTTTCGCACCGCGAGAATTGCGTTTTCCCGGTAATGATGGTAACGCGGATCTGAAGGGTAGAACGGTGTTCACCGACACCGCACGTTATGGCGATGATCCCGTGATCAATACGGCATTAGGGCGCATGCGTGCGGCGATCATCAGCGATGCCGAAGCGGTGCATTTCGCCAGATGCTTTCCACAACTCGCCTTCAGCGAAGCCTTCGATGTGCCTGTGCCGTTGGTCTTCGGCTTGCGTTCCAATGCGCACGTGTTGCAACGCGCTATCGATCAACGGTTGAAGGATCCGCAAGAGAAGGAAGCCATGGCGATGCTGATGACCTCGTATGGAAGTCGCATTCCGGAACATGGGCCATTGGGTGCGGTTCCTTGCACCACGGAAGAAGGGGCCTCGTTGCCTGGCTATACGCACCAGGACCACGACAATGGGTTCAACCGCGATTGGCAATTGCTAGCGGCGATCGCTTTTCAGGATGCACGTGCCGATAGCGCAGCACTGTTGGCTGAAGCGAACGAGGGGATCACCGACCTTGTTGATCCGAGTGCGAAGGATCCTCGACTTGCCGCTGCCCACGTGCGCGCTGCCGCCCGTTATTTCACCGAACTGGATAGCCTGTGGGCACCGCTCGTTCCCGATGCGCACCAGCGTTTGCGCTTTATTGCTGCGGCGTACACCACAGGCCCTGGCCATGTGCAAGATGCCCGGGCGATCGCACAACGTATGCACCTCGATCCCCAACGTTGGGAAGGCAACGTGGAACGCGCGATCACATTGTTGGCGTTGCCGCGTTTCTTTTCTTCCCCATTGGTTGAACACGGCCCGTGCAAGGGCGACGAGACGTTCATCCGCGTGCGTGAAATGGTGTGCATGTACGATCATTTCCATCGCACCACCAAGTGAAATGATCCACTAGACAGGACCCGCCGTTGTAACGTTCTTTTTCTGGAGCTGGTAAACCAACGCGCCGATCAACACGATCGCCAATCCCGCCCCAGCTTCCCATGGCGTGCGGAACAACAAGTTGATGCAGAACAACGAAGCACACACGATGTACAACGCCGGTATCCACGGGTATCCGAACGCGCGGTACGGTCGCGGAGCATCGGGTTCTTTCGCGCGCAGTTGGAACAGCCCCGCTATGGTAACGATGTAGAACAGTAACGAGGCGAACGTTACGTAAGTAAGCAGTGTGCCGTAGGTGCCGCTCAAGCAAAGCACACACGCCCAGAGGCATTGGATCCACAGTGCGAAACCGGGCACTGAGAATTTGTTCAGCACACCCGCTTTTTTGAAGAAGAGGCCATCCTGTGCCATGGCATAGAACAACCGACTTCCGCCCAAAATGCACCCGTTGTTGCAACCGAATGTGCTCACCATGATCAGCGCTGCCATGATCGCGACCGCGCCATCGCCGAAGATCACTCCCGCTGCCGCTGTGCCTACACGATCATTGGCTGCCGTCATGATATCCATGGACGGAAGTAGCGAGAGGTACACCACGTTCGCGAGTATGTACAGCACGGTTACGATGAGCGTTCCGAAGAACAAACTCAAGGGAAGATTGCGCTGCGGTTCTTTGATCTCACCCGCAATGAACGTTACGTTGTTCCATGCGTCGCTGCTGAAGAGTGAACCCACCATGGCCAACCCAAGAGCACTGATCATGGCAATGCCCGTGAGCGATGTGGTGGTCTTCGTCCCGTCGCTCGCGAACACCGTTGAGAACGCATCCCAACCACCACTGAAGTTGATGCCGAGCAGTCCGGTGCGCCCTGCCATGAAGAGGCCCATAATGATCAGCGCCAACAACGCGATGATCTTGGCACTTGTGAAAAGGGTCTGAAGTGTTTTGCCGTTCTGCACACCTCGGCTATTGAACCATGTGAGCAATACGATGCTAGCGATCGCGAAAAGCTGTGCCGCGCTCACCTTCACAGGCCCTATCGCGAACAGGATATTCTCCACACTGAGCGACGGGAAGAACACGGCCGTGAATTTTGCGAACGCCACCGCTACAGCTGCGATCACGCCGGTTTGTATCACAGTAAAAACCGTCCAGCCGTACATGAAGGCGGGTAATTTTCCGAAGGCGCGTTGGATGTACACGTATTGACCTCCAGCCTTGGGCATCATGCTACTGAGCTCGCCGTAACTGAGCGCTGCCATGATCGTCAGGATCCCCGCGACCACCCACGCCGTGAGCATCCAGGCAGGTGAACCCAGATCGCGAAGCATGCCAGCGCTCACAATGAAAATGCCGCTGCCGATCATGGAACCTGCCACGATCATTACCGCATCTACCAAGCCTAACGACTGTTTGAATCCGCTCATGCACGCTCTGTTTTGGTCCGCGACGAATGTAGCCGGGTATCGGTCCCCTGCATGGTGTATGGTCAAGTCGGTTAGTTTGGCCTCCCATCAGCCCCGATCGAATGACCTCACACACCATACGGAAACCACTGAGCGTGTTGCTCGGTGAAGCGAAAGAAGAAGGACACGGCACGCTGAAGCGCCATTTGGGTCCTGTCAATCTTGTGCTGTTAGGCATTGGTGCCATCATTGGTGCAGGCCTCTTTTCCCTTACGGGGAAGGTCGCTGCGGAACATGCTGGGGCAGCCGTTACGATCTCCTTTTTGATCAGCGCCATTGGCTGTGCGTTCGCCGGTTTGTGCTATGCCGAATTCGCTAGCATGATCCCGATCGCGGGCAGTGCGTACACGTACAGTTATGCTACCATGGGCCGTGTTTGGGCCTGGATCATCGGCTGGGATCTCGTGCTGGAATACGCCGTGGGTGCCGCTACTGTAGCCATTGCTTGGAGCCAGTACCTGAACAAGTTGATGTTGAATTTCGGTATCCATCTGCCGCACTCGATGATGGCCGGGCCATTTGATACAGTGCCGGGGATCATGAACGTACCGGCCTTGCTGATCGTGGTCGTGCTTTCGCTCTTGTTGATGCGAGGCACGCAAGAAAGTGCCTTGGTGAACGGCGTGATCGTGGCGCTGAAGCTGATCGTCGTGCTGCTGTTCATCGCGCTCGGTTGGAGCTACATCAACCCGGAGAACTATGTGCCGTATATCCCGGTGAACACAGGTGAGTTCGGCCACTTCGGTTGGAGCGGCATTCTGCAAGGTGCAGGTATCATCTTCTTCGCGTACATCGGCTTCGATGCTGTAAGCACTGCTGCTCAGGAAGCGAAAAATCCACAGCGTGATATGCCCATTGGTATTCTGGGCTCTCTCGCGATATGCACCGTGTTGTATATCGTCTTCGCACATGTGATGACCGGTCTTGCGCCCTACACCGAATTCGCTGGGGCCACGGACAAGCTCGCGCCAGTTGCCACGGCGATCGCGCACACGCCGTATGTGTGGCTGCAACAATTCGTCATTATCGCCATTCTCGCGGGCTTCTCTTCGGTGATCCTCGTGATGCTTCTTGGCCAGAGCCGTGTGTTCTTCAGTATGAGCAAGGATGGCTTGATCCCCAAAGTCTTCAGCGAGGTGCATCCGAAGTACCACACCCCCTGGAAGAACAACCTGCTCTTCATGGGCTTCGTTGGCGCCTTCGCAGCGTTCGTACCCGGTGACATCGTAGGTGAAATGACCAGCATTGGCACCCTTCTCGCCTTCGTGCTGGTGTGCATCGGTATCATCATCGTTCGCAAGAAGATGCCCGAAGCACCTCGTGGTTTCCGCACCCCGCTCGTTCCCTTGGTGCCTATTCTCGGTATCCTCGTTTGTGGTGCCATGATGGCCGCCCTGCCTTGGGATACGTGGTTGCGTCTGGTAGTGTGGTTGGCTATCGGTATGGCGATCTACTTCGGCTATAGTCTGAAGCATAGCAAGTACTGACGTCTTTCTTGAGTAGCGCGTGGTGAGTGACGAGTGGCGAGTCTACCTCGGCAGCTGCCACTCGTCACTCACCACTCGCTACTCGCCACTTGATCGGCTCAGTGCTTATGCCGCCGTGTCTTAACGATACCACCCGTAGTGTCCTTCACGCTGCTCATTACTACGAAGGCGTTTGGGTCGATCTTCTCAACGGCTTCGGTAAGCTTGCTCACTTCCAATCGGGTGATCACGCAGTAGATGATGTCCACATCGTGGCTGTGACCGTGTTTGCCAAAGCCCCGTTTGCCCCGGTACACTGTTAGGCCGCGCCCCAAGTCCTTCGAGATCATGTGGCGTATCTCTTCGTGGTGCGAACTGATGATGGTGATGCCCGTGTACTCCTCGATGCCCTCGATCACGAAGTCCATCGTCTTGCTTGCCGCCAGGTAGGTGATCATCGAATACAGCGCGACCTCAACGCCCAACAGCCAGGCCGCCGCTCCGAAGATCATCACGTTGATCACCGTGATCACATCGCCTACCGATGTGCGGAATTTCCGACTGACCGCAATGCCCAATACTTCTGTGCCATCGATCACGCCGCCGCCCCGCACCGCAAGGCCAATGCCAGCTCCCAAGAAGAATCCGCCGAACACAGCGACCAACAGTTTATCGTGCGTAACCTCCGGGAAGTGGATCGTGGCTACCACCAATGCGAGCGCCCCGATCCCAGCTACCGTTCGCATCGCGAATCCTATTCCCAAAAGACGATAGGCCAGGTATACGAACGGTGCGTTGATCAGCACCAAAAGGAGTGGCAGCGGTACATGCGCAATGGTGGTGATCATCAGGGCGAGACCTGTGGCGCCACCATCGATGAAGTTGTTCGGGAGCAGGAAGCTCTCCAGGCCGAATGCCGCTGAAGCGACGCCAAGCCCGATCAGCACCGCGTCCTTCACCATGTGCCAAAGCGTGATGCGCAATTCTCGGAATCCCTTCGCGATAACGAACGCGCTGATCCCTTCCTCAGGCAGATCCGGATGGTGCGGTCGCACCACGAAGCGGATCACCAGGCTGCGGATCGTGCGGTTCATCGGAGGCAAGGTAGTTGGCTATAGGATGTGATCAGACAGCCTCGCTTATCGCACGCATTGCCGCGCCCTCCTTCAGTGAATATCTGCTCCAGTGAAGTTGTTCGATACCATGCAGGAGCACTCGCTCGATGGCGATGAGCGCCACGGGTATCGTATCCACCCGGAACATGGGAAGACCTGGAGTTCTTGAGCGCTGGCCACGATCCATGGCAAGCAGGCGTTCCTTCACCACATCGAATTCGGTGTTGGTGAAGGAGCAGGTGATGGCTGTATCGGTCAATGATGATCCTTCTTCAGTGCTTACCATTTCCGCGATCGTATCAAAGGAACCCGCGCTACCCACCAGTGCGTGGGGCCAGTGCCGGTCCATCATGGCGAAAAGCGGCTCCAATTGCGCGTCGAGGTAGCTGGCGATACGGAAGTGTTCTTCGAGCGTGATGGGATCGGAAGGGGAGAAGCGCTCCAACAAGCGCGTGGCGCCGATCTCGAAACTGCGTTTCCACATCAGCGCCTTGTTCGTAGCCAGGATGAATTCGATGCTGCCTCCACCGATGTCCATCACCAACATCGGTTTGGCGGTGAAGGTCACGGCTTGGCGAACACCTTCAAGGATCAGGGAGGCTTCTTCGTCTCCGGTGATGATCCTGATGTCCAAGTTGAACTCGTTCTTCACACGGCCAACGAACACGTGGGCATTTCGTGCGTTCCTCAGGGCTGATGTGCCGAAGGCTTCGATCCGTTCAACCCCGAGTTCGTGGGCTTTCTCTACCAGGGATCGAAGCGCAATGATCCCTCGTTCCATCGCATCATCCGTGAGAACGCCTCGCTCGATGCCCCCGCGCCCGAGAAACACGGCAACCTCGTCACCATGGATCACGTGAAGTTCATTCTTCCTCTCACATAGCAGCAGGTTGAATGTGTTGGTGCCGATATCGATGATGGCGAATTTCATGTGCACATGGTCATATGTCCACATGGTCACATGGCGCTATCCTTTATAGAACAGCCATTTCCCCAACTCTTTCCACGTCACCTTTTTGCCGTACATCAGAATGCCGGTCCGATAGATGCGGCCTGCCAACCACGTGGTAAAAATGAACGTGGCCACAAGCAGGGTCATACTTAGAACCAGCTGCCACGGATGCTCGAACGCATTGCCCATCGCTACGCGAACCATCATGACAACGGGTGATGTGAACGGTATGATCGAGCACCAGAACACCGCTGGCCCATCCGGGTTCACGATCGCTGTTTGCGCCACGAAGATCCCCAGCATCATCGGTATCGTTACCGGCATCATGAACTGTTGCGAGTCGGCTTCACTATCCACCGCTGAACCTACAGCCGCATACAATGAACTGTACAAAAGGTAGCCGCCCAGGAAGTAGAACACGAAGAGGCCCAGGATCGCGGCGATCGGCAGTTCCTGTAGGATCTCGACGCCGCTGGAAAGCTTGTCCATGGTCTCTTTATCCTCGCTGCTGAGACCATCCTGGGACATCTGTTCCTTCAATTGGGTGCTCATCATTCCGGTTCCCTGCTGCTCCGCGAACGCCGCGATCTTGTCCTTCGCAAAGCCAACACCCACCATGGTAATGATCCCCGAAATAACCACCCAAAGGAGGAATTGCGTGAGGCCAACACCAGCGATGCCAATGATCTTGCCCATCATCAACTGGAAGGGTTTCACGCTGCTCACAAGCACTTCCACGATGCGGTTCTGTTTCTCTTCCATCACCCCGCGCATCACCTGGATGCCGTAGAGGAAAATGAAAAAGAAGATCATGTAGCCGAAGATGAAACCGATGGCGGCTTTCTCCTGATCATGCGATTCTTTCCCGGTGTTCTTGATATCGTACAACTGCACTTTCATCCGCTTCCGGATCTTTGTGTAAGTGTCCGGATCGATCTTGTTCAGCTTCAGCAGTTCGCCCTCCACGATCTTTTCGATGGCCCCTGTGATCTGTTCTTGCACATTGGCGCTCGGGTTCTTTTTGTAGGTGATCTCCAGCTTAGGTGCCACGGTCACATTGCTGGGCACAAAGACTTTCAACGTGTACGGACCTTTCGCGAATACGCTGTCCTCGATCATCACCGGTGAATACGAATAGTGGATGGTCTCGGTGTCTTTCAATTGGCCTGTAACGAGATGCGACTCGTCCACAACCAACACTTCCTGCTTTCCGTTCTCCTGCAGTGTCAGGAAGATCACGAGGAAGGTGCCGCCTATCAGCAACACAGGC
>JANNYL010000627.1:0-2236 GCA_031410075.1 Flavobacteriales bacterium | reverse complement strand
CCATCATTGCGCAGCGGCCGATGAGCATGTCGATCACAGTTCAACTACTGCCTACCACGCTGACTGCCCGGTGTGCGATGTTGCGATCCCGGTAGCATCTGCCGAAGGGAGGATCGGGACAAATAGTGTTCTTGAGTTGTTTGTCGTGTTTTTCGCACGTCCACAGAACACACCGTTCTTGGTGCCTGCTTTTCGAGTTCCGGCTCGAGGACCTCCGAGCTTCTGCTGACCTGATCGGTCCAGCGCCATATAGCGTGGCGTAGTGCGCTTTCCCGCGTTATTCATTCTGTTCGATCATTTCATGTTCTCGGCCGAAAGGCCGTTGGATCTACAATGAAGTTCTGTTCCCTTGTTTCGTTCGTGTTCGCGTTCGGTGCACCTGTGTGCATCTCGGCTCAGCCATCCTGCACATTCACGCTTAGAGGATCGGTAGTGGATGAGCATGATGCGAGTGCTTTGGATTTTGCCGATGTGCTGGTAGTGGAGACGGGGCATACGGTTCGGGCCGACGAGGAAGGTCTTTTTCAGTTGGATGGATTGTGTGCTGGGCGATACACGCTTCGCGCCGTTCACCTTGAATGTGAGCCCGTGGAAGTCACCGTGAACATTCCGATCGAGGAAAAGGTGCGCATCCGCATGGAGCATCACAGCGAACAGCTCAAGGAAGTAGAGGTCGCGCGCAAGCGCCCCGATGAGAACGTGGGTCAGGCCCATAAGGAGTTGGACAAGGATGCCATGGAGAAGAGTTCAGGAAGATCATTGGCCGAAATGCTCGCCAGCATTCCTGGAGTCAACATGTTGCAGAGCGGACCTACCATAAGCAAGCCTGTTATCCATGGCCTCAGCGGCAATCGCATTCTTACGCTCAATCAAGGCATCCGGCAGGAGGATCAGCAATGGGGCACCGAGCATGCGCCGAACCTGGATCCCTTCAGCAGCGATAAAATAACCGTGGTGAAAGGTGCAGCAAGCGTGCAGTACGGAAGTGATGCGCTCGGTGGGGTGGTGATCACCGAGCCTGTGGAACTTCCGCGCGAGCCGGGCATCAGTGGCGAAGTTCGTGGCATCGGGCTTTGGAATGGAAGAGGTGGCGGTGGTAATGGGTTGTTGCAAGGAGGTGTGAAAGGGTTGAAGGGGCTTGGTTGGCGATTGCAGGGCAGTGGTCGACACTTCGGGGATAGCGAGGCGCCTGAGTACGTGCTCAGCAACACTGGCGTGCGCGAAGGCGGTGCCTCGGCATCAGTAGGCTACCGCGATCACCGGTGGAACGCCAGCGCCTACTACAGCTACTTCAAGCGCGATCTGGGCATTTTGCGCGCTTCGCACATCGGCAACCTCACGGACCTGAACAATGCGATAGCGAGTGACACACCAGCCTACGTGGCTGATTTCACCTACGCGATCGAGCCGCCTGGACAGGAAGTGCAGCACCACTTGCTGAAGGCTGAAGCCGGATACGCCATCAGTGAACGCGACCGCCTCGTTCTCACTTACGGATATCAAGCTGATGACCGGCAGGAATACGACATACGGCGAGGTGGAAGAAGCGGCATCCCAGCGATCGATCTCTTCCTCACCACGCACACGGCTGATGCGGTTTTGAAGCATTGGGTCGGCAAAAGCATCCATGGTAAAGTGGGAGTGAACGCCGTTTACCAGGAGAACACGAACGTGCCTGGCACGGGTGTGCGTCCGCTTATCCCCAACTACGAAAAGCAGAGCGGTGGTGCCTTTGTGTTGGAGCATTTCCCACTCTCGTCGAAAGTAGAATTGGAAGCCGGTGCCCGTATTGAAGCCACCCGTCTCAACGTGGCGAAATACACCTATGATGATGTTTACATCACGCCGCAGCATGACTTCTCGAACAACGCGATCAGCCTCGGCGCCAACTGGAGCGTGAAGGACAGTTTGCAAATACGCTTCAATGTGAGTACGGCGTACCGACCACCGCATGTGAGCGAGTTGTACAGCGAAGGATTGCACCACGGCGCAGCGGCGATCGAAACCGGCGATGCCACATTGAAGAGCGAACGTTCGCTGAAGTTCACCGCAGATCTGGAAACGGATCTGTTCCACGGTAAGCTCAGTGCTGATGTTACGGTCTACACGGATCGTATCAACGACTTCATCTACCTGCGGCCATCAGGCGTGCAACTGACTATACGTGGCGCGTTCCCCGTATTCAAATACGTGGCCACGGATGCCTTTCTCTATGGCATCGACGCAACGTTCCAGT
>JANNYL010000626.1:0-5082 GCA_031410075.1 Flavobacteriales bacterium | reverse complement strand
CATAGAGATAGATGCCCTTGGCGCGCTCGATATTCATAGGGGCCAAGCCGCTCTGCTTGCTCCAGCTGAAGATGGTGTGCTCGAGGTTGTCCTTGAGGATCTCGGCGGGGTTGGTCTTGGTGAGGGTGCTCATTGATAGGTTTTAGGGAACGCAGATGACACGGATCGTTATGATGAACGCTGATAATGCAAGCAGCGATCTTTTCGGATCCGCGTGATCATATTCATCTGCGTCATCAGCGTTCTATTCAGCTCATCCAATTCGTCTTCCCCTCCGGGTTCCACTTGGTGGTCGTCTTCTTCAGCTGCGTCCAGAACTCGATGCTGCTTTTCCCAGTGATATCGCACGTCCCGAACTTGCTGTCGTTCCAACCACCGAAGCTGAAGGGCTCGCGCGGCACGGGCACGCCGATGTTCACGCCGATCATGCCGGCGCTGGCGCGTTCCATCACTTGACGGGCTTGTCCGCCGCTTTGTGTGAAGACCGCTGCGGCATTGCCGTACGGGTTAGCGTTCTCGATGGCGATGGCCGCGTCCAGATCCTTCGCGCGGATGATGCTGATGACCGGGCCGAAGACCTCTTCCTGCGAAATGCGCATGTCGGCAGTGACGTGATCTATGATCGTCGGGCCCAGGTAGTAGCCGTTCTTCGCTCCACCCTCAACTGAAGGGTTGCGGCCATCGAGCAACACTTTCGCTCCGGCCTTCTCCGCTTCGGCGATGAAGCCGAGGATGCGCTCGTACGAAGCCTTGCTGATCACCGGACCGAGGTTCTTTCCGGGGATGAGCTTCTTCGCTTCGATGATCATCTGGTTGATGATGTGATCGACACCACCGATGCCGACCATCTGCGCAGCGGCCATGCAGCGCTGTCCTGCGCAACCGCTCATGCTGGCCACCACGTTGCTCGCGGTCATTTCCAGGTGTGCATCGGGCAGCACGAGCAAATGGTTCTTCGCACCTCCGAGGCAGAGCGCGCGTTTCAAGGTGCTCGTGGCACGGATGTAAACGATCTTGGCCACCTTGGTGCTGCCCACGAAGCTCACGGCCTTGATGCCGGGGTGATCGCAGATGGCTTCCACGATCGCACGATCGCCGTTCACCACGTTGAAGACGCCATCGGGCAGGCCCGCTTCCTTCAACAGTTCAGCGATGCGGATGGCGCTGATCGGCACCACCTCGCTCGGCTTCAGGATCATCGTGTTGCCGAGCATCAGCGCGTTGGGGATGGTCCAGTGCGGCACCATGTTGGGGAAGTTGAACGGCGCGATGCTCGCCACCACGCCCAGCGGTTTCCGCTCGATGCGGCACTCTACGCCCTTGCTCACTTCCAGCACTTCGCCCTGCACCAGCTGCGGCAAACTGCACGCGAATTCGGTGAGTTCCATGCTCTTGTCCACCTCGGCGTACGACTCGTCCATCGTTTTGCCGTTCTCGGTGTGCACCAGCGTGGCCAGTTCCTCGCGGTTCTTCCACAGCAGTTCGCGGTAGCGGAAGAAGATCTGCGCACGCTCCTTGATCGGCGTGACGCTCCAACCGGGGAACGCGGCTTCGGCGGCTTTCACGGCTTTGTCCAGATCGCTCGCGGTTGAAAGTGGAACGGTGCTAATGACAGTGCCGTCGAGCGGCGAATGGACGTTCATTCGTTGCTGGCCGTTGGCGTCGGGCTTGCCGGCTATGAAGTTCTTGGTCTCGGGGTACTTGAGCGTGAGCATGGGCATGGGATCGATAGCGTAGGCAACGAATCTACAAAGAGCCAGCGCTGCGCAAGGAAACGATCCCGGTCTTCTACTTTCGCGACCTTCTTCCGCAGACCGTGCAACAACGCACCCATTCCTTCACCCTGGACACCTCTCGATTGGATGGTGTCCTGGACCAGCCCCTGTTCCGAGCGGTCGCTTGGGAAGCGAAAGCTCAGGGCATTCCTGCGTTCGCGATCGGCGGCTACGTGCGCGATCTGATCCTGGGACGCCCTTGCAAGGACATCGACTTTGTGGTGGAGGGCGATGGAATGGCGTTTGCCCAAGCAGTCGCCAAACGGCTGAAAGCAGAGCCGGTACACGTGTTCAAGAACTTTGGTACGGCCATGTTCATGTTCGGCGATGTGCAGGTGGAATTCGTTGGCGCACGCAAGGAGAGCTACACCCGGGACAGTCGCAAGCCCGAAGTGGAACCCGGCACCATCAAGGACGATCAGGAACGACGTGATTTCACGATCAACGCTTTGGCCATCTCGCTGAACGAAGGAAGTGCAGGTGCGCTCGTGGATCCTTTCGGGGGCCTGCTCGATCTGGATCGTGGGATACTGCGCACACCATTGGGGCCGGACGTCACATACAGCGACGATCCCTTGCGAATGATGCGCGCAGTGCGGTTCGCAACGCAACTGGGTTTCATCATCGATCCGCCAAGTTTTGAAGCGATCAAACGCAATGCGGAACGGCTCGATATCATCAGTGCTGAACGCATCCACACCGAACTGAACAAGATCATCCTCACGAAGAAACCGAGCGTGGGTTTCATTTTGCTCCGTGACTGTGGCTTGTTGGAACGCTTCTTCCCCGAGTTCCTGGAATTGCAAGGGGCCGAGGAGAAGGACGGCATTGGCCACAAGGACAACTTTTACCACACGCTGCAGGTCCTCGACAACGTGTGCGCCAAGAGTGACGATCTCTGGTTGCGTTGGGCGGCGATCCTGCACGATATCGCCAAACCCAAAACCAAACGCTTCGACCCGGCGCATGGCTGGACTTTCCACGGACACGAGGACAAGGGCGCACGCATGGTACCCCAGATCTTCCGCAGGTTGAAACTGCCGCTGGACGAGCAGATGCGTTTCGTGCAAGACCTCGTAGCCATGCACCTGCGACCTATTTCGCTGACCAAGGAAGAAGTGACCGACAGCGCTGTCCGCCGCCTGTTGTTCGATGCAGGCAACAACATCGAAGCATTGATGATCCTATGCCGGGCGGATATCACCAGCAAGAACGAAAAGAAGAAGGAGCGCTACCTGCGCAACTACGAGCTCTTGATCCACAAGCTCGCTGAAGTGGAACAGAAGGACCAAGTGCGGAACTTCCAACCACCCATTACGGGTCAAGACGTCATGACCGCCTTCGGGATCGAGCCGTGCAAATTGATCGGTGATATCAAGATCGTGATCAAGGACGCGATCCTTGATGGCGTGATACAGAACGACCGTGCACAAGCCTGGCAGCTGATGTTGGACACCGGGCGAAAGCTGGGGAAAGAGCCTTTGGCCGGTATGGAGGCCCCCATCCCTGCATCCGCGGGTGAGTGAACGGGGGTCGAGCGCATCACCTGCCCGATCTTTAGATTCGCACGCCGTTCTGAGCGGCACTAGCACGTACCGCATCCGCATTCAGCCTTCCTCCGATCATGGCCCTCTACCGTTTCCGTGTTCTGATAGACGATAAAAGCGAAGCCTTTCGCGATATCGAGATCCGCAGTAACCAGACTTTCCTCGACTTCCACAAGGCGATCAAAAAAGCCTTCGGATTCATCGGAGAAGAAATGGCATGCTTCTATGTGAGCGATGAGGAATGGAGCAAGGGTTCCGAAGTCCCGCTGGCGGATATGGGCTTTGCGGAAGAAGGCACCGCCATACCCGCGCTGATGCACGAGACGCAGATCGCCGACCACATGCGCAGCCCAAAGCAGCGCTTCGTTTATGCGTACGACTACCTGCACATGTGGATGTTCCTGTGCGAACTGATCAACGTGGGGGAAACCGTGAAAGGAGCGCGCTACCCCAAAGTGGTCATGAGCGTTGGGACCGCACCAGATGAGCATAGTAGAATGGATCCTTCCTTGATGCCTATGGAAGAGGAGGACATGCGCGAGGAAGCGGAAGAGATCTACGATGCCAACGAGGATATGGGCCATGGCGAAGACGAAGGCGAAGAGCACGATGAGTTCGGCCACGGTGAGGATGATGGTGTGAGCGGCCACGAGGAATTGCCCGAGGACTACCATTGATGCCGATCACGCCGGGCACCTTGATCGTGGTCGGCGGACCTACCGCCAGCGGCAAAACGCACGTTGCCGCTTCCATCGCGAAGCACTACGGCACGGAAGTGATCAGTGCGGATTCACGGCAATTCTACCGAGCGATGCGGATCGGTACCGCACGGCCTTCGGAGGATGATCTCCTCGGTGTGGAACACCATTTTCTAGGCCACTTGGAACTCGAGCAGACCTGGAGCGCTGGTGAATTCGCACGCGCCGCAGAGCCCCTGATGCAGGAGCTTCTCGCAACAAAAGGTACGGCCGTTCTTACCGGTGGCAGTGGGTTGTACATCGATGCCTTGTGCAATGGACTGGACCCGATCCCGCCGACAGACCACAGCGAACGCGCGCGCTTGCAGGAACTGTTCCGCGAACAGGGTCTCCCACCATTGCTTGACAGGTTGAAGCAACTGGATCCCGAAACCTGGCGCGTGATCGATCGCTACAATCCGCACCGGGTGATCCGCGCGCTGGAAGTCTGCCTCACCAGTGGAAGACCGTTCAGCGAGCAGCGCACAGGCCACCGCCAGCGAGAAGACATGCGCATTGTCCGCATCGCGCTCGAACTGCCGCGCGCCGAGCTCTACACCCGCATCGATGCGCGTGTGGACCGCATGATCGCCGATGGGTTGGCCGAAGAAGCACGTTCACTCCTGCCCTACCGCGAACTGAACGCGTTGAACACCGTCGGCTACAAGGAGCTGTTCTCGCATTTCGACGGAGCGATGGATCTGAAAGAGGCCATCGCACTGATCAAACAGCACACACGCAATTACGCGAAACGGCAGATGACCTGGTTGCGGCGCGATGCTTCGTGCCTTTGGGCCCCGCCTGATCCATCCACGGCCCTCCGCATCATCCACGATGTCCACTGACCGCGCTGCCCGCATCATCTTCTGGTGCATCGTGTTGCTGGGTGCCGTGGACCGATGCCTGATTCTGGAACTCACGAGCCCTTTCGCCAGCAATGACCTGGTGCTGATCTGGCACGCCTCACAGGATTATTCCCAGGGCGCGTTCCATGAACCGTTCTTCTACGGCCAGAACTATGGG
>JANNYL010000625.1:0-11242 GCA_031410075.1 Flavobacteriales bacterium | reverse complement strand
TGGCGCTGCAGAGTGCTTTAGAAGCAAAAGGCCAAAGCACCCGCTTGCAAAGCGCGATTAAGATGGAACAGATCGCCGAGCCCTTCATTCGCCGCCGTGCTGTGCGGCACTTGGAGAAGGGCCGCATCGTGATCTTCGGCTCCGGCACAGGCAATCCGTACTTCACCACGGACACGGCCGCCAGCCTCCGGGCCATCGAGATCGAAGCGGATGTGATCCTCAAAGGCACACGGGTGGATGGCATCTACACCGCCGATCCAGAAAAGGACAAGACGGCCACCAAGTACGACCGCATCAGCTTCACGGAAGTGTACGAGAAAGGCATCAAGGTGATGGATCTCACGGCGTTCACGCTGTGCAACGAGAACAAGCTGCCCATCATCGTGTTCGACATGAACAAGCCCGGCAATTTGAGCAAAGTGGTGGCGGGTGAGCAGGTGGGAACGTTGGTGGAGTTCTGATCCAGAGGCAAACGCGGAGTAGCGTGTACTCGCCCTTGCCCATTTTCATCTGATCGCATCGCTGGTTCATTCACATTTCTCCGCGCTATTTTCGCCACCCCAACAATCACCATGGACGCCAAGACCCTGATCGCCCCACAAGAAGACCTGATGAAAAAGGCCATTGACCATTTGGACAATGAGCTCACGAAGATCCGCGCGGGCCGGGCCACACCTGGCATGCTGGATGGCATTCGTGTAGATGCCTATGGCGCACAGATGCCGCTGAACCAAGTGGCCAACGTGAACACGCCTGATGGTCGCACGATTATGATCCAACCGTGGGACAAGAAGATGATCGACGCCATCGAGAAGGCCATTCAGGCGGCGAACCTGGGCTTCAATCCGAGCAACAACGGCGAGAGCGTGATCATCAACGTGCCCATGCTCACTGAAGAGCGCCGCAAGGATCTTGTGAAGGCAGCGCACAAGGAAGGCGAACATGCGCGCGTGAGCATTCGTGGCGCACGCCAAAAGGCCAACGAGGGGATCAAGAACGCCAAGTTGCCAGAAGATTTCACCAAGGACGGCATGGATCAAGTGGAGAAGATCACGGCATCTTACAACAAGAAGGTGGATGCGCTGATCGAGGCGAAGGAAAAGGATATTATGAAGGTCTGACCGGTTCGTGATGCTGTGAGAGACCCAGTATGACAATGCACTTGTAACGGACCCCGGCGCAAAGCGCCGGGGTCCGTTACTTTCGAGGGTGTCATTCCGGCCTTGCCCCGGTGCCTCATCCGGGGCGAAATCGCGCCTAAGCCCAAACCGGCGACCCTTCACTACAATTCCTGCACATCTCGATCCCGCTGCGCGACTTCAGCAATGTTCCCCGGAACGCATTGTACGCATCGCTGTTCCATACTTCGCGGAAGGAGTTCTTCCGCAGATCCCCGAGCACGTGGTGCGCGTCCTTGTCGAAGCAGCAGGGTACCACGCGGCCGTCCCACGTGATCACGCAGCTGTGCCACATCTTCCAGCAGTTGTCCTCCAGCTTGTTCTTCACTTCCCATACACCGCTCGCATTGCGGCGATAGCGAGCGTACTGGTCCTGGGTCGGGATCAGCGGATGATCGTCCTTGGGCTCGTAGATCTGCGCGGTCTTCAGCCACAGATCGTCAACACCAATGCGTTTCGCTAGCGCACGCGCATCAGGGATCTGGTGCTCGTTCGGTTTCACCACCAGGAATTGGAATACCACGTGCGGAGAAAGGCTTTTCAGCTTCTTCTTCCACTTCACGATCCGCTCGGCGCCTTCGATCACTTTGCTCAGTGTGCCTTCTTTCCGGTAAGCTTCATAGGTCTGTTGGTCGGTGCCGTCGAGCGAAATGATCAGCCGTGAAAGTCCGCTGCGAACGGTCGCTTCAGCGTTGGCCTCATCCAGGAAATGAGCGTTAGTGCTCGTGCTGGTATACACGCCACGATCGCTCGCGTAGCGCACCATGTCCAGGAAGCTGGGATTGATGAACGGCTCACCTTGGAAATAGAATGTGAGTGCCCAGAGATCATGTGAAAGCTCATCGATCACTTGCTTGAAGAGGTCTTGCTTCAAGTTCCCTGTAGGTCGGGTGAACGAACGCAATCCGCTAGGGCATTCAGGGCAGCGCAGGTTGCAGGCCGTGGTGGGCTCTATGCTCACGCTGATGGGCAAGCCACTGATGCGAGGGTCCTTGGTGCGTTTGGCCCGTTGGAAACTGCTCCACACGCGGTACGCATTCGCCGCCCGTTGCATGCTATACGCACGGGACCAGAGGCGGGCATCGCGGAGTTGGGGGAGCATCGGAACGAAGACGGCGCAAGGTACCGGTGGTGGCCAATGGTCAGGGTTCACTGGTTGAATACCGGTTGTTAGCGATGCGCTGACACGCTTGCGGGATCGAATGACGACGAATGAGCAACTGTAGCCTTTCTTCGCCCTCGTTCGTCACACGAGCAACCCCTTTGTGCATGCGACTTTTTTTATTTGCGCTGATCTGCTCTTTCAGCACCACGATTTTTGCCCAGATCACCTTGACAGGTCGTGTGGTTGACGCGAAGACCCAGGAAGCATTAGCGTTCGTTCCAATCAATGTCATCGGCACCCGCCAAGGCGCGATGACGGATATCGATGGTCGCTTCAAGCTCGAAGTGCCACAATTGCCGGTCAGTATTCGCTTGAGCTACGTTGGGTATGCCTCAATGGATGTAGCGGTAGCCGATGCAGCGCCATTGCTGATCCGGCTACAGCAGAGCAAACAGGAGCTGGCCGCTGTGGTCGTGAATGCTGAGGACAATCCCGCTCATCGCATCATAAGGCGAGCCTATGCGAACAGAAAGTTGAACGATGGCATGCGCAACCGTTCGTATCGGTACACGAGCTATAGTAAAACAACCTTCGACGTCCAGACGGATACCGTCGAACACAAGGACACTACGAACGTCGCGTTGCTGGATTCGGTACAGTTGAAAACGTATGAACGTCGGAAAAAGGAACGGGAGCACAACAAGGAGTTCAGTGAGACCCAGCATATTCTGCTCATTGAAAGCGCTACGAAAAAGAGTTTCATTCCACCATCAAGTGCACGGGAGGAAGTACTGGCTATGCGGGTCAGTGGCTTGAAGGATCCTTCCTTGCTCGCGCTCATTGCACAAACGGAGACGTTCAGTATTTACGATCCGGACATCAGCATCAGCGACAAGAGCTACTTGGGTCCTTTGGGGCCAAGTAGCACGGCGAAGTATCGCTTCGTGCTGGAAGACACGCTATATCAAGGCGCGGATAGTGTGTATGTGATCAGTTACAAGCCTCGTCCGAAAACCAATTTCCTCGGGTTGAAGGGCCTCCTGTACATCAATACCGATGGCTATGCGGTGCAGAATGTGACCGCTGAACCAGTAGAGAAAAAAGGAGTGAGTGTGCGCTTTCAACAATTGCATGAACGGATCACGGGCAAGTGGTTCCCCACACAGCTCAACACGTTCATCTATTTCAACAATGGAACGGTTTACGTGAACGGTGGACCACCTCAGGGAACGGGTCGAACATATCTGAAGGACATTGAAGTGGATGCGGATGTGGCGCGCAAAGAAGTGCGCGGTCCCGAGCTCGTTGCTGATCGCATGGAAATGCGTCGCGATGATCAATACTGGAAACAATGGCGAACCGATTCCCTGGATGCCAAGGACCTGAAAACGTATGCGGTGATCGACAGCATCGGAGACTCTTTGAACTTGGACCTCAAGCTCAAATGGTTGAACGCGATCTCCACAGGTCGCCTCCCTTTGGGTCCGGTGGATCTGTTTTTGGCGCGTGTCCTCAACTACAATGGGTATGAAGGGATCCGCTTAGGTGCGGGCTTTGCCACGAACGATCGGGTCTCGCGCTATGGTTCGATCGGAGGCTACGTCGGCTATGGCTTGCGCGACAATGTTTGGAAGTACGGAGGTGATCTCTTGGTAAAACCGGTCTATGGGCGGGACCTGCATGTCAAGTTCAGCTACGAGAACGATGTGAGCGAGACGGGCGGGGTGGCGTTCCCCGGCCAAGTAAAAGGGCTGCTGAACAGCGAAAGCACTCGCCTCTTTTACATGGATCGTATGGACCGAATGGAGCGCTACGCCGCGCAAGTGATGCTCCGCGCGAGCAGCTCGTTGAAACTATGGATCGGCACAGAGCGGACACAGCGCGTGAACGAGATCGGATACCAGTACGTTCAGCCCCTGGGCGAAGGGGTGTCGCGTTTGCGCAGTGATTTCCTTGTGGGAGCGGTGACACTGGATGCACGCTGGGCCTTTCGTGAAAAGATCGCGCGAATTCCAGGTCGTGAAGTTTCGCTCGGAACCAAATACCCTGTTGTGCACCTGCAAGCCATGCGCGCTGTGAAAGGCTTATGGGACGGGGAATGGGAAACATGGCGATTGAACGCGATGGTTGAGAAGACCTTTCGCATTCGCCTCTTGGGCAACTTGAGCGTGCGGGTGTTGGGTGGAGTTGCGGATCCCGAAGCGCCGATGCCGTTCCTCTTCAACCTGCGCGGCACGAATGGCCAGGAGCAACTGTTGATCAGTGCCGATAACACATTTGAAACCATGCGCCCGAACGAGTTCATGGCGGACAGGTACTTCACATTCCACTTGCGGCACAGCTTCGGAAATCTCCTGTTCAAAAAGGGGAAATTCCGGCCCATCCCGAACATCATGACCAGTGCAGCGGTGGGTGAATTGCAGAGCCCGGAAAACCACCGCGGCCTTGCTTTCAAAGAGCTGAAGGATGTTTACCTCGAGAGTGGCCTTCGGATCGATCACCTGTGGAAATTCCTTGGCGTTGGTGCATTTTATCGCTACGGGCCCAATGCGCTGCCCAAGGCATTTGACAACTTCGCCTTCAAGTTATCGGCAGCGATATCATTTTGAAGGTGCACCTGCCTGATCCAAGACGCAAGTCAGGACATAGGCATCGTAGTAAGGGGGCCACCTTTTCGTTCCTTTGCGCGCCGTTGAACAGATCCTCAGCGGGCGAACCTCTTCGAAACATCCATGTGGGCCTGGCTCGCTAGCCGTGTATTGCGCAACCGAATGGCGATCCTTATCGCCATTGGCCTCATCACTGTAGGCCTGGGTTTCATGGCCACCAAGGTGGCGATGAACTACAAGCATGGTGGTCTGCTGCCGGAGAACGACAGCGCCTATGTGGAGTACCAACGGTTCCTGTCCACTTTCAAGGAAGATGGGAACGTAATGGTGGTGGGCACACAAGGCGGCCCTGCCGGATCGCTTTACACACCAGCGCACTTCAGGCAATGGTACTATCTCGGGAACGACCTGAAGGACATTGACGGTGTTGATTCCGTTTTCAGTGAAGCACACCTCTTCACGTTGCTCCGCGACGATTCTCTGCAACGATTCACGGTGCGCAGGCTGATGGATTCCTTACCTGCGGATCAAGCGGAGATGGACTCGCTCCGGACGCGCATCCGTTCGCTGCCGTTCTATCGCGGGTTGCTTTACAACGACAGCATGCAGGCCAGTTTGATGATGGTCTTCGTCAATGCCAAGCTCTTCGACACCGATGCCCGCCAGGCCGTCATCGACGCTTTCCGTAAACGCACGGATGCATTTCAGGAAGCCACAGGTCTGCCATTGTATCGGAGCGGATTGCCGTGGATACGTGTGAACGCCACCAACTTGGTAAAGGGGGAAATGCCACTCTTCCTGGTGATGAGCATGGCGCTCTGTGCATTGCTGTTGTTCTTCTTCTTCCGGAGTGTGCGGGTGATGGCCATTTGCATGTTGGTGGTGGCTGTAAGTGTGATCTGGACATTTGGTTGCATGGCACTGCTCGGTTACAAGATCACGTTGCTGCAAAGTGTGATCGCCCCGCTTGTCATCGTTACCGGCGTACCGAACTGCGTATTCCTGGTGAATGCGTTCCACTATGAATTCGTGAACCACGGCAATCGGGTGAAGGCATTGCAGCGCGTGATCAGCCGTATCGGTGCTGCGGCTTTTATGACCAATGCGACTACCGCCGTGGGTTTCACAACGTTCTGCGTCACCTACAGCGATGCGCTTGTACAATTCGGCTGGACAGCAACGATCGGCATCATGATCCTGTGGCTGTTGAGCATGGTACTAATTCCGATCTTTTTCAGCTTCATGGGGGACCCCAAGGAACGTCATACGCGTCACCTCGATAGCCACTGGCTTGATCGTGCGGTAGAGTGGATCGTTGCCATGAGCCGCACGCAGCGCCCCTTGATCTATAGCGTAACCGCTGTTTTGACGTTGATCGCCTGCATAGGCACCTACCGTATAAAGGACGAAAGTCGCATCGTGGACGATCTGCCCGAAGACAATCCTGTGCTGACCGACCTCCGGTTCTTCGAGAAGAATTTTCACGGTGTGATGCCGCTGGAGATCGTCATCGATACAAAGAAGAAAGGCGGTGCCTTGAAGGACGCCACGTTGAAGCGGATCGAGAAACTCCAGGACACGCTCGCGACCTATCCCGAGTTCAGTCGCCCGATCAGCATTGTCGACGCCGTGAAATTCACGAAGCAGGCTTTCTACGGTGGTGATCCCGCGCGTTACGAATTGCTCAACAGCACGGATAAGACGTTCATTCTACCGTATGTGGAGAATGCCAGTGGCAAGCAGGGCATGGCCAAAGCCTTCATCGATAGCACCCGCCAAACCACGCGTGTAACTGTGCAAATGGCGGATATAGGCACCACGCGCATGGACGCGCTGCTCGGGAAGTTGCGCACCCAAACGGACAGCATTTTCCAACCGGACAAGTACAAAGTGACCTTCACCGGATCGAGTGTGGTTTTCCTGAAAGGCAGTGGCTATTTGGTGAGCAACCTGATCACGAGTTTGTTCTGGGCCATCGTGCTGATCGTAGCGCTCATGGCCGTTCTCTTCAACTCGTTCCGCATCCTCATCGTATCGCTGATACCGAACATCATTCCGCTTGTGTTCACAGCCGGGATCATGGGCTTCGCAGGCATTCCCATCAAGCCGAGCACCATGCTTGTGTTCGGTATCGCACTGGGTATCGCGGTGGACAATGCGATCCATTTTCTCGCTCGCTACCGGTTGGAGTTGAAATTGACCGGTCATGACCTGCAACGCAGTGTTGATCTGGCGACGCGAGAAGTGAGTGTCGGGATCATTTACACAAGCGTTGTGCTTCTCGCTGGATTCTTCATGTTCGGATTCTCACAGTTCGGTGGCATCCAGGCGTTGGGTATTCTCACGAGTATCACGTTATTAGTGGCGATGTTCACCAATTTGCTCGTATTGCCGTCACTCATCCTGTCGTTCAACAAACGCCTTATGACGAAGGCGTTCGAGGAGCCCTTGCTCGAGATCATGGATGAGGAGGATGATATCGACGTAGGTGAATTGAGATTCGAAAACAAGAACGAAGCATGAAGGGCATCATCCTCGCAGGCGGAAGCGGCACGCGGCTTCACCCGCTCACCCTGGCTGTAAGCAAGCAACTGATGCCGGTGTACGACAAGCCGATGATCTACTACCCGCTGAGCACGCTCATGGCCGCGGGTATCCGTGAGATCCTGGTGATCAGCACACCGCATGATCTGCCCAACTTCAAAAAGCTTCTCGGTGATGGTCACGCACTGGGTTGCGAATTCACCTACGCGGAGCAGGCAGTGCCGAACGGCCTTGCACAAGCCTTTGTCATTGGTCGGTCCTTTGTGGGAAATGACGCGGTAGCCCTGATCCTTGGCGATAACATTTTCCACGGCACTGGACTGGGCACAAAACTCATGGAGCATCGCGATGTGAGCGGAGGGATGGTTTTCGCCTACCGTGTGAGCGATCCCGAACGCTACGGTGTTGTTGAATTTGATGCGGCCTTCAATGCGGTGAGTATCGAAGAAAAACCCGTGAAGCCGAAAAGCAACTATGCGGTCCCTGGCTTGTATTTTTATGATAACAGCGTGCTCGACATTGCCCGTGACCTGAAGCCAAGTGCGCGCGGCGAGTACGAGATCACGGACGTTAACCGGGAGTATCTGCGGCGCGGCACGTTGAAGGTGAACGTGTTGGACCGTGGTACCGCATGGCTCGATACGGGCACGGTTACTTCGTTGATGCAGGCGGGTCAATACGTTCAAGTGATCGAGGAACGCCAAGGCCGCCGGATCGGGTGTATCGAAGAAGTGGCGTTTCGTCGCGGGTTCATCAACGCTGATCAATTGCGCGCGTTGGCTGAACCCCTGCGCAAGAGCGGATATGGGGAGTACTTATTGAAGGTTGCGGAAGGAAGCGTGTAATGACTGATCACGTTCAATTGATCGAAGCTCGCATCGCTCAATGGTGTGAGGCGCTCCCGCCAGGTGAGCTGTATGCACCTATGGCCTACTTGCTACGACTTCCGGGGAAGCGCGTGAGGCCCGCGCTCGTTCTTATGGGTTGCGAACTGTTCGGGGGGCGTGCGGAAGATGCACTGGACGAAGCGCTCGGTATTGAGCTATTCCACAATTTCACCTTGATGCATGATGACATCATGGACGCTTCGCCCTTGAGGAGAGGAGAACCGACCGTGCATATGAAGTGGGATGCGAACACGGCCATACTGAGCGGTGATGCGATGCTTGTGAAAGCGTACCAGTTGATGGGCAGGAGCCCCGATGTGTTCGGCATCTTCGGGCGATATGCGCTTGAAGTGTGCGAAGGCCAGCAGTTGGACATGGAGTTCGAGCGCCGGGATGAAGTTCACGTTGAGGAGTATGTGGCGATGATCCGAAGAAAGACGGCTGTTCTGCTGAACAGTGCGTTACAGATCGGCGCAACGATCGGTGGTGCGACCGTGCAGGACCGGGAGCGGTTGGGTTCTTTCGGTGAGCACATGGGCCTGGCTTTTCAATTGCGCGATGATCTGCTCGATGCATTTGGTGATACATCGAAAACAGGCAAGCAAAAAGGGGGGGACCTCCGCAATGGAAAGAAGACCTTCTTGCTGATACGTGGTTTGGAGCGCGAGGCAGAAGTGCGTTCAAGCATTCTTCGCGAAGAACTCGCCAAGCCTTCTGAAGAGCGCGATGTCCGGCGGATGATCGAAGCCATCTACCAACTCGGTGTTCGCGCTGAAGCTGAAGCGGAGATCGCGACACACGACCGGGCTGCACACTTGGAACTGGATGCAATAGGGGTGGAAGACGCTAGAAAGGAACCCCTGCGAACGTTGGCTGAACGCTTGTTGGATCGGGCTCACTGAACGGTACCATCATTTCTTCTTCAGCCAACATTCATAGGTTGTCTGCCTGGCACACTTCGGATAGCCTGTGCGATCTTTGAAGCTCTCGGTTAACCTCCTACGAATGCTTCAACTACGCGGGTACTTGTTGCTCCAAGCCTTCCTGTTTTCACAGATCGCGCTTGGCCAACCAGATACGATCGTGAACATGGTTCCTCGTTATGCTGAGGCTTTGAAAGCTCGTCACATAGTCTCCAATGAAGGCTACAGCCAGCTACCAGGATGGCAAGATTGGATCTATAAGAATGAGGATACGGTCGATAGAGGGAATCAGAAACGTGGTTCCATTTTGAATTTTTTGGAAGGCGCCGGATATGCGCGTAAGAGTTACTTGAGGTGCCGATTTGTGAATGACAGCTTACAGCAGTTGAAACCGTTAAAATTCGAAACACATCCTACGGCAAGATTGTCCGAACGGGCTTTGGAGCGCTGGCGTGACGTTGAAGCCAAGATGCGATCGACCGGACCAAAAGAAGACCAAGCTTGGCAATTCGATATGGAATGGGTGCGCATGAGCCCTTATGCTAACGAGGAATGGCTACGCCTTGAGAAAGAAGGCCGCGCCCTTGCGGCTGCCATAGATTCGATTCCGCTGAAGACATTGGTTTCAAATCTTTTGGAGATCGATCTGGTCGATAGCCTTCTGGCGCTGGAAATGGTGATCGAGGTTGAACGAGGGTGGATCAAAGACCCTGCTTCACTCTTCTTTGCGGCTTCACGGGTGGGCCACCTGACGAACATTCGGAAGCGGCGTGAGAAGCATGAACTACTTGCCCAAATGCTTGCCGGATTGGGTGCGATGAGCGCCGACCACGCAAAGGAACTTGGCCGATCCTCCGGTCCATATGATGAGCGGTATGATATGGACGTTGCAAAAGCCTGTTATCGATCTTGGACAATGGATTCCAGTGATAGGCAGATCAACGATGTTACGCGCTATTACACACGCGTTTTTGATGGCCTACGTTCATTGTTAGGGGATCCACTGCGAGATAACCTGATGATCTCTACTGATACCCTGGAGAGGGAGGAACGTTATAGGAACGAGACATGGCGCTTCAAGCGGGTGAACGTCCGGTTGAGTTTCAGGACAAATGATCGGCTCTATCAAAGTTGCTTCACATGTGCGGTTGACTCTATCGATGGTGGCGAATTCGTTGATATGTGGGCCAGACCGCTTATTGATTGTGTGAACAAGGCGCTTTGCGATATTGGTTCAGAGGTGCGGTTATGGGATATGGACTGGCCTCATCAAGCCCTCAGTCTAGAGCCGCGGCATGTGTATAATGAAGTGTTTTTGGTTGTGGACAGAGCGCAGGCCGAGGCTTGGGTCGGAGCGCTTGAGCGCCACTTGGATTTTGCTGATGCCAGCAGACAGTTCACCTTTCCATTGCACTGGTGTGCCGAGGAAATAGGCAAAGGGGTGGAGGACTTTCGTGGGGCACGGGTGCTGGCCCATTTATCAGCCGCAGCTATCGATTCGGCAGAGGCCGTTGCGAATGGCACGACACGACGTAGCTGGGCAGAGGTATTCAGCGCCTTCCCTGATGTGTTGTTCTATGAACCTGTTAATTACAGGTATAGGGCTGGTGAAGGGAAGCAACCCTTATTATCACTCGCCAGTATTTCCCATGGTGTTTTCGATCCGGTCAGGGTCAAGGAGCATCGGAAACGACGAGGAGATTATGAGGACTTGATCTCAGTGAGTTTCACATATGGGGGTAGGAAGTACAAGTGTTATAACGAGTGGGATACGATGATCTCCATGATAAATCGTGAACTCGCTGCCAATAATGCATCCGGCAGATTCTGTACGATGCCATTGGATATGGGTCATGTGTTGGTGTTCCTTACAAAACCGCAGTACGACGCACTTCATGACAAGTACTTGAGCGATTACTTCGGTGCGTGGGAAAATCTACCCAAAGACTGACCCTATCTCCTTCCACCGCGTGATATTTACGCGAGGCTCACTGAC
>JANNYL010000624.1:0-6354 GCA_031410075.1 Flavobacteriales bacterium | reverse complement strand
GTTGGGCCGAACGCGCTGGACGAACAGCCTACTTCGCGATCAACATCGACATGCAAAGCGATGAGGACGCGCGCAAGCGACAAGAACTTGCGCGAGCGCTGCTCGTGAAAGAAGGTTGGCTGGACCAAGACGCGTTGTGATCATGGCGAAGAAGAAGCAGATCATCAAGAACGCCGTCCAGGAACGTGACTTCTTCCAGGATGTAATGGATGTAGTGCGCCAGATCCCCAAAGGCAGGGTGACGAGCTACGGGGCCATCGCTAGGTACATCGGCGCCGCACGCTCAGCTCGCATCGTGGGTTATTGCATGAACGGCAGCCATGTGGTGAGACCGCCCGTGCCCGCACACCGCGTGGTGAACAGCAGCGGCCTGCTCACCGGCAAGCACCACTTCGAAACGCCCACGCGCATGGCCAGCCTGCTGAAGAAGGAAGGCGTGAAGGTGAAGGACGACCAGGTTGTCGCTTTCATAGAGAAGTTCTGGGATCCAGAGAATGAACTGGCTCCTTGAACTGAACGGAACCGTCTTCTGACGACAGGATCCCGGTCCGTTCCTAACCACTTCTGGGTATTTTCAACCGTGGCCGGTCCACTTTCCCCACATGGCCCCTGAAAGGCATTACATTCATCTTGAAATACCCCCACTGCCATGGTGGTGAACAAGATCTTCGAGAATGAGAATGCCTCCATCGAGATCCTGCAAGAGCAACTGCTTGTGCGATTGACATGGAAAAGCAATTCCTCCGGTCCAGCCTACCGAGAACCCCTGCTGAAGGTGATCGAATCGGTCAAGGCGAACGGGCTCCATCTGCTCTTGAATGACACGCGTCGCATGGGGGCGGTTTTCTTCGGCGATCAGGTATGGACCAATACCAAGGCGCTCCCCATGCTCGTTGGCGCAGGTATCACACGCATCGCCAATATCAGCAGCCGTGAGGGACTCAATATGATCTCGGCGGACAAACTGGTGAACACAGTGGCGGACACGGCCTCCTTCACCATCGCTTATTTCGACAATCTGTCCATGGCCATGTTGTGGTTGTTGGACAATGCTGAAGCCGACGTGAAGAACTATGTGGAACGTGAACGACTTGCCACGCTGAATCATTACATGATCCTGGATACGGAGGCACAAACCTCTTACGACGACATCACGAAGATCGCCTCCTACATCGCCCAGACGCCCATTGCGCTCATCAGCTTGGTGGACCGCAAACGGCAATGGTTCAAATCGCGAATTGGAGTGGATGCGGCGGAGACCGCACGGGAGCTCTCGTTCTGCAGCCACGCCATTGAAACGCCGGATGTCACGTTCATGGTGAAGGATGCTGCCCTGGATCCCCGTTTCGCCAACAATCCCTTTGTGACCGGCGATCCGAACATCCGCTTCTATGCCGGTGCTCCGCTGGTGACCCCGGATGGATTCGCCATGGGCACTTTGTGTGTGATCGACCTGAAGCCCAGGGAACTGGACGGAAATCAATTGGAAGCGTTGAAAGGCCTCGCCCGCATGGTGGTGATGCAACTGGAATACAGGCGCCTGGCCCTGGAGTTGAAGAGCACCCGCGAAGACCTTGACTTGTATCTCGGACACTTGAAGGGGCACCAGCGCCATTTGGAGGACATCATGGACCGGCAGTTGGATTCCCTGCTGCCATCCTCGACCACGCATCGCCAATCGGCCAGTGAACAACGTCGCCAGATCAATACGAGCGATCAGCACCACCCCGTGCGGTTGAACGGCCATTGACGAAGGAGCCTTGGTCCGCCTGATGTGGAGTGCTCGTGTTCCAAGTCATTTCCCCGTGCGGATGTCCGACACGGTGGAGAACGCCGAAGCATGGCGGTTCAACCGAAGGTAGCGGTCGCCTGATTGACCTTATCAGGTGCCGGCCTGTCCTTGGCGGCTACTTTTGCGGTCTATTACAGCCATGCCGATCACCCAAGAAGCCATCGCCACGGCGCTTTCCCGCGTGGTGGAGCCCGACCTGAAGAAAGACATCGTTGAACTGGACCTCGTACGCGAGGTGGTGGTTGATGAGAACTCGGTGCACGTGACCGTGGAAGTGAGCAACCCGGCGATGCACAGCCGCAAGCGTATGGAAGAGGCCGTGAGCTTCCAATTGAAACAGGCGCTCGGCAAGGACGTGAACGTGGTAGTGAATGTGAACCCCTTGAGCGGCGACCGTGCCAACGTGCGCAAGGTGCTGCCCAAGGTGAAGCATATCATCGCCGTGGCCAGTGGCAAAGGAGGCGTGGGCAAGAGTACGATCACGGCAAACCTCGCGGTGGGCCTCGCACAACGGGGCTTCACGGTGGGCTTGGTGGATGCCGATATCTACGGGCCGAGCATGCCACTGATGTTCGATGTGTTGCACGAGAAACCGACCGTGAAAAAGGTCGAAGAGAAGAACTGGATCGTACCAGTCGAGAGCCACGGCGTAAAACTGCTCAGCATCGGCTTCTTCGCCGATCCGCAGCAGGCCATCGCGTGGCGCGGACCCATGGCCAGCAAGGCACTGGAGCAGCTTTTCAAGGATGCCGATTGGGGCGAGCTCGATGTGATGCTCGTGGATCTTCCGCCAGGAACAGGCGATATCCATCTTTCGCTGGTACAGGCAATTCCACTCACCGGCGCCATCATCGTGAGCACCCCGCAACCCGTGGCCGTGGCCGATGCGCGCAAGGGCGTTGGTTTCTTCCAACTTGCGAGCGTGAATGTGCCTGTGCTCGGCATTGTGGAAAATATGGCGTGGTTCACCCCGGCCGAACTGCCGAACAACAAGTACTACATCTTCGGGCAGGGCGGCGCACGCGGGCTTGCCGAAGAACTGAAGGTTCCGTTCCTCGCGGAAGTGCCGCTGGTACAGAGTATCCGCGAAGCGGCTGACGTGGGTCGCCCGGCAGTTCTTCAAGGAGATACGCCTGCCGCCGATGCCTTCCGGCCCTTGGTGGAAGCCATGGCTCGCGTGATCACTACAATGGCTTCACCCACCGGATCCCACCTGAAGCCCGTAGCTTCGGCCTCCCAACCATGAGGCTTACCCGCGAACAACGCGACTCGGTCACCCTGCGCGCTCAACAAGCGCTCAATGATCTTCGTCCTTTCCTCGAAGCCGATGGCGGTGACATTTCCTTGGAAGAGATCACCGCAGATGGTATCGCCCGCGTGAAACTTCACGGTGCCTGTTGCGGCTGCGCTATGAGCCACATGACCATGAAGGCCGGCGTGGAGGAAGCGCTCAAACGCGCTTCACCGGAGATCCGCAGCGTGGAGGCCGTGAACCTCGGGGTGGTGGCTTGATGCAAGCCATGTTCCTTCGCTTTTTCGCACCGATCCTTTGCTCGAGCCTCTTATGTCCTGCTCAGGGTCAGGACCTGCTCTCCGCGGCCGAGCCCCCGTTCATTCCAGACTCCGTGCTTGCAGGCATCCACTTGTGCGATGCAGCCAGCGCAGTAGTCGTCATCGGAGCTGTTCCGCCGGATTCGCTCATCGACGATCGGAAAGACATGCCGCGCGTCTACTTCTTCAATGCCGATAGCACGGAGATCCTCACTGCCTACTTCCATTATGGCGATGGTCAGGGTGCATACAGTGAACTCCGCGTAACAACTGCATTCTCAGGCCCTATCCGGTCCGGACTTCCCATCAAGCGTTTCGTAAGTGGCAGAGGCATCGCGCTTGGCATGTCGGAGAAGGAGGTCCGGAAGATCTTTGGCGAGCCCAGGCATTGGGGGCAACGTACTGACAACTCCGTGGACCTCACCTATTCGATGCGGGATCCATCGGCCCTAGGGTATCTCCAGCGATGCAACTCCCCCGTGTACTACGCGCGGTTCAGTTTCAGCGATGAGGACCGCCTGATCGGCTACAGGTTCGGTTTCGAGTATCCCTGATCAGGCTCAAGGCAGAACTTTCCATGACTTGCCGCGTTCTTCCATCGCCCTCCTGTCGGGCTACCTTCGCGCCAGATCTCAATGTCCACGATACTCCAGAAGAAGCCCGTCGAGACCCGCGAGAACGTGGTGATACTCTTCGCCGGCGATAGCGGCGACGGCATCCAGCTCACTGGCGCGCAGTTCACCGATACGAACGCGCTGTTCGGCAACGACGTCAGCACCTTCCCGAATTTTCCCGCCGAGATCCGTGCGCCACAGGGCACCCTCGCTGGCGTGAGCGGCTACCAGCTGCACTTCGGTAGCGTGGAGATCTTCACGCCAGGTGATCAAGCGGATGTTCTGGTGGTGATGAACGCCGCTGCGCTGAAGGCGAACCTTGGTAAATTGAAGGTCGGCGGTACCATCATCGCCAACAGCGATGGCTTCGATAAAAAGAACTTGCGCCTCGCCGGTTATATCGATGAGGCCGATCCACTAACGGATGGCTCGCTGGCGAATTTCCATCTGCACAGCGTGGATGTGACCAAGCTCACGCGCACGGCGCTGGAGGGCACCGCCCTTGGCATGAAGGAGAAGGATCGGTGCAAGAACATGTTCGTGCTCGGCTTCATCAACTGGATGTACAGTCGCGAGAACGCGCTCACCGAAGGTTTCTTGAATCGCAAGTTCAGCAAGAAGCCCGAGCTGTTGGAGGCGAACATGAAGGCCTTGTTGGCTGGCTACAACTACGGCGATACGAGTGAGACTTTCACCACGCGTTTCGAAGTGAAGGCTGCGCCCATGCCGAAAGGCACCTACCGAAGCATCACGGGCAACCAAGGCACCGCGCTCGGATTGATCGCAGGTGCGCAGAAGGCGAAGCTCGATCTGTTCTACGGCAGCTATCCCATAACACCGGCAAGCGACATCCTACACGAGCTTAGTCGCCACAAGAATTTTGGTGTGATCACCTTCCAGGCGGAAGACGAGATCGCCGCGATCGGCTCGGCCATTGGTGCTAGCTATGGTGGCGCGATCGGTATCACCGCCAGCAGCGGACCGGGCATCGCGCTGAAGACCGAAGCCATGGGCTTGGCTTTCATGTTGGAGATCCCGCTGGTGATCGTGAACGTGCAACGGGGTGGGCCGAGTACTGGGCTTCCTACACGGACTGAACAAGCCGATCTCTGGCAAGCTGTGCACGGCCGGAATGGCGAAGCACCCATACCGGTGATCGCCGCCAGCACACCGATCGATTGTTTCGAAATGGCCTTCGAAGCCGTGCAGATCGCTGTGGAGCACATGACCCCCGTGATCCTGCTGACCGACGGGTACATCGCCAACGGCTCCGAGCCCTGGCGCTTCCCTGCATCGAAGGATCTGGCTGAGATCAAGCCGCCCTACATAAAAGGCTCGAATCACGGCGACACGTTCCTTCCGTACCTGCGTGATGAACGTGGTGTGCGGCCATGGGCCTTGCCTGGTCAACCTGGTTTGCAACACCGCATTGGCGGTATCGAGAAACAGGACAAGACCGGTAACATCAGCTACGATCCGCTGAACCACGAGAAGATGGTGGCGTTGCGGGCAGAAAAGGTGGCCAAGATCGCCGACCGGTTCAAACCCATTCGGTTGGACAGTGGCGCGCCCGAAGGCGAGTTGCTGATCGTGGGTTGGGGTTCCACTTACGGCGCGATCCGAACAGCGGCGCTGCAGTTGCAGGCAGAAGGACAGAGCGTTTCACACGTTCACATCCGCCACCTCTTCCCCTTCAACAAAGGCCTTGGCCCTTTGCTGAAGAAGTACAAGCAAGTGCTGGTGCCCGAAATGAACAGTGGCCAATTGCGCCAAATGCTGCGCGCTGAATACCTCGTTGATGCGCAAGGCTTGAACAAGATCCAAGGCATGCCATTCACGAGTGAGGAGATCCGCGCAGGTGCGCTTAACCTGCTGAGGCGATGAGCACAACGAACGGTACGATCATCGCTCCTGAGAAGGTCGACTTCTCCAGCGACCAAGAGATACGCTGGTGCCCAGGATGCGGCGATTACAGCATCCTGAAACAGGTGCAGACGCTGCTCGAACAGAGCGGCAAGAAGAAGGAGGACGTGGTCTTCATCAGCGGCATTGGCTGCTCCTCGCGTTTCCCATATTACATGGATACGTACGGGTTGCACAGCATACACGGCCGTGCTCCGGCGTTGGTGAGCGGCTTGCGCAGCGTGCGTCCTGACCTCAGCGTGTGGATGATCACCGGTGATGGCGACGCGCTCAGCATCGGGGGCAACCACATCATCCACCTGCTGCGCCGCAACGTGGACGTCAACGTGCTGCTCTTCAACAACGAGATCTACGGACTCACCAAGGGACAATACTCGCCGACCAGTCCCGAAGGTGCGGTGACACGCAGTACGCCGATGGGCAGCACGGATCATCCCTTCAATCCGCTCGCGTTGGTGAAAGGCGCGGATGGCA
>JANNYL010000623.1:0-3361 GCA_031410075.1 Flavobacteriales bacterium | reverse complement strand
TCGAGCAGTTCCATGGCGGCCTTGCGGACATACAAAACCCCCGTCCCCCGCGGCCCACGCAGGAACTTGCGACCAGCACCCGAGAGCAGATCGCAGCCGATCTCCTCCACATCCACGGGCATCTGGCCTACCGCTTGGCAGGCATCCAACAAGTAGAACGCGTTCGAGCCACGTACCACGGCACCCACCTCCTTCACCGGATTCACCATGCCATTGCTCATCGCGATCTGGGTAATGGCCACCAACTTCACGCGGTCGTCCATCAGGTTCGCCAACGCACGCACATCCAGCTGGCCATGCTCATCATTCGGCACCACTTCCAGCGAACAACCGATCTTCTGGCAGGTGCGCAAAAGCGAAAGCCAGTTGCTGTTGTACTCGTTGCTGGCGGTAAGCACGCGATCACCCTTCGCCAATGGGATCGCATGGAAAGCGCGATGCCAGGCCTGTGTGGCACCATCCGTGATCGCGATCTCATCGGCTGAGCAGTTCAGCAGTTCCGCGAACGACGCATACACGGCGTTCAACGCATCGGCCCTTGGAGCGGCGGCTTCATAACTACCCATCAGGGCTTCCATTTCCGTGTGCTGTAGCACGCATTCCAACACAGGCTGGCTCATCAACCCGCAGGCGGCGTTGTTGAAATGGAGCACACGCTCGCAGCCGGGGGTAAGGGCGCGGGCTCGGGAAACGTCGATCGCTGTGGAAGTCATTCGGGCGCAAACGTATTCCGCGATCGCCTATTGCTTCGAGGCACGTCCTACTTTCGCAACGAACCGTTCGACCCATGGCCCGCACCAAGACCGCCGCACCCGAAGTCCAGATGACCCTGGATGAATTGAAAGAGGAGATCCTCCGCGACTATGAACTCGTTATGGTGAGCCGCGAGGCCAGTTTGATCGGTCGCAAGGAAGTACTCGGTGGCAAAGCCAAGTTCGGCATCTTCGGCGATGGCAAGGAACTGGCGCAGGTGTGCATGGCGAAACAGTTCCGCAACGGCGACTGGCGCAGCGGCTACTACCGCGACATGACGTTCATGTTCGCGATCGGCGAGCTCAGCGTACAACAATGGTTCGCGCAACTCTACGCGCATGCCGATGTGAAAGCTGACCCCAGCAGCGCCGGCCGCAGCATGAACGGCCACTTCGCCACACGCAGCCTCGATGAGCATGGCGATTGGAAGGACCTGATGGCCCAGCCGAACTCCAGTGCGGACATCTCCCCTACGGCTGGCCAAATGCCACGCCTGCTCGGCCTCGCACAGGCCAGTAAAATGTTCCGCAACAACAAAGCCCTGCACGGCTACACGCAGTTCAGCGACAAAGGCAATGAAGTGGCCTTCGGGACCATCGGCGATGCGAGCACCAGCGAAGGCCCGTTCTGGGAAACGATCAATGCCGCCGGTGTACTGCAAGTGCCCATGGCGATGAGCGTGTGGGACGATGGCTGGGGCATCAGCGTGAGCAAGGACTACCAGACCACGAAAGGCAGTATCAGCAAGGCATTGGCCGGTTTCCAGAAAGAAGAAGGCACCAATGGCCTGCGCATTTACACCACCAAAGGCTGGAACTACGCGGACCTGAACAAGACCTACGAAGAAGCCATCGCCCTGTGCCGCGAAGAGCATGTGCCGTGCCTCATCCACGTGGAAGAAGTAACGCAGCCACAAGGCCACAGCACCAGCGGTTCGCACGAGCGCTACAAGAGCAATAATCTGCTCGATTGGTACAAGGAATACGACTGCTTGGTGCAGTTCCGCAAGTGGATCCTCGCTTTCAAACCGGGTGGTACGCCTATCGCCTCAACGCAAGAATTGGATGCCATCGAAGCCAAGGCGAAGACCGATGCACGCGCCGCGCAGAAAGCCGCATGGAACGCGTTCCAAAACGAGATCAAAGCCGAATTGAACGAGGTGGTCTTTATGCTCGAAGCACTGGCCGCTGCGCGCTTCACGGATGGATCGAACGGCGCTGAAGAGATCATCAAACTCGTAAGCGAGCTGCGTTCAGAAATGAGCCCAGGGCGCAAGGAAGTGGTGAGCACCGCCCGCAAAGCTTTGCTGCTCGCTCGTAGCACAGACCCCATTGCTCAACAGCCGATCACAGACTGGATCGCTGGAGCGATGTCGCTGAACGCCGATCGTTACGGCAGCCACCTGTACAGCCAGAGCGCCAAGAGTTGCTTGAACGTGCGCGAGGTCCCGGTGGAATACGCAACCGATGAGCAGGTCGATGGCCGCATCATCATCCGCGACAACTTCGCCGCGCTCTTCGAAAAGGAGCCGTTGCTGCTCACGTTCGGTGAAGACACCGGCAAGATCGGCGACGTGAACCAAGGCATGGAAGGCATGCAAGCGCGCTTCGGCGAGCTGCGCGTTTCGGATGTCGGCATACGCGAATGCACCATCATGGGCCAGGGCATCGGCATGGCGTTGCGCGGCCTGCGACCGGTCGCGGAGATCCAATACCTCGATTACCTCTTGTACTGTTTGCAGATCATGAGCGACGACCTCGCCATGACGCAGTGGCGCACAAAGGGCGGACAGAAAGCACCCTTGATCGTGCGCACACGCGGACACCGGCTCGAAGGCGTGTGGCACAGCGGCAGCCCCATGGGCATGATCCTAGGTGCGCTGCGCGGCATCGTGGTGTGCGTGCCACGCAACATGCAACAAGCTGCAGGCATGTACAACACATTGCTGCAAAGCGATGATCCCGCATTGGTGATCGAATGCCTGAACGGCTACCGCAGCAAGGAGCGCTTGCCTTCGAATCTCGGTGAGTTCACCGTACCCATCGGCGTACCGGAGATCTGGTGCGAAGGCACCGACATCACCATTGTGAGCTACGGTAGCACCTTCCACATCGCACAGAAAGCAGCCGAGCGTTTGTACGACCTCGGCATCAACGTGGAGATGATCGACGTGCGCACCCTGCTCCCCTTCGACAGGAACCACATGATCGTGGAAAGTCTGAAGAAGACCAACCGTCTGCTGGTGGTGGATGAGGACGTACCCGGCGGTGCCAGTGCCTACATCCTGCAACAGATCCTGGAAGTGCAAGGCGGCTACCGCTGGTTGGACAGCGCACCCCGGACACTTTCCGCAAAAGCACACCGCCCAGCATATGGCAGTGATGGCGATTACTTCAGCAAGCCGAGCGTGGAGGATGTGGTGGAGTGTGTGGTGGGGATGGTGAGGGAGTAAATGCTTGGGAGCAAGGTGTCTCGTCCTGAAAAAAGTTGACGGGTTAAAGGACTAAGTCCTGTGTTGGGTTTACAAGTTGAGGTTTGACCTGTGTGAGGTTGACAGTGCGATAGTAGTTCTTCCATCTGCGCTTGGGCTTGTGGTCCAGCAGATGGG
>JANNYL010000622.1:0-3859 GCA_031410075.1 Flavobacteriales bacterium | reverse complement strand
GAGGTCACGGGCGTGTGCAGCACCGCGAATGTGGAGATGGTACGTTCCCTCGGTGCCGATCGCGTGATCGACTACACCAAGGAGGACTTCCTCGCGAGCGATCGGCCCTACGACGTCATCTTCAGCACGGTGGGCAAGACGTCCTTCGCGCAGTGCAAAGGCATCTTGGAACAGGGCGGATACTTCCTCACGAGCTTCGGTGCGCCATCGGACTTCCTGCACATGGCCCTGGCACCACGCTTCGGGAAGCACAAGGTGATCGGTGGCGGCGTAAAGGACGATCCCACCATCGCGGACTAGATCAAGGAACTCATCGAGGCCGGCAAGCTGAAGGCCGTGATCGATCGCCGCTATGCGTTGCACGAAATGGCCGAAGCGCACCGCTACGCCGAGCAAGGCCACAAGAAGGGCAACGTGGTGATCAGCGTAGCCGCTTGATCGGGCCCTCCGGAACGCCGCGAGCCGCATTCCTCTGCGCCATCGGCGTCATCTGCGGATGAACCTCAGACCGCCCCGCTCTTGCTCACCATCCGCTTCCGGATCCGGCTCAACGACTCCGGCGTTACACCTAGGTAACTCGCCAGCAGGTATTGCGGCACGCGTTGCACCAGATCGGGCCGGGTGTCCTGCAATTCTTGGTAGCGCTCCTCCGGTGTCTTTGTGATGAAGCCAGCGAGTTGTTCCTGGTGCTGCCCGAAATCGCTGCCCATGCTCGCGCGGCAGAACGATTCCATGCGCGGATGGCGGCCGAACAGCTCCTTTTCCGCAGCGAAGCCCCACACCGCCAGTGTGCAATCTTCCACGCACCCCAGGTAGTGGTTGGCCGGCACCTGGTTCACGAAACTGTTCAGGCTCCCGATGGACTGGCCCTCGGTGTAGAACGCCGTGGTTCGTTCCTCGCCGTCCACCACATAGTAAAGTCGCACGCAGCCCTTGATGCACAGGTAAGAGTCCTTCGCCATCTGCCCGGCTTCCAGCAGCACGGTTCCCTTCCTGAAGGTGCGTATGGGGATCAGCTCATCCAGCGCCTGCGCCTCGTCGGCACTAAGGTGTTCCGTAACGCCGGGGATCTGGGAGGCTTTGAGCTCCATCGTCGAGTTGGAAGTGGCTCAATACTTCACCAGTCTTGAACAAAGCGAAAGGCCATCGCTGGTCGTTACGCGCAGCGCATAGGCTCCGGCGGGGAGCACATCGCCGTCGATGATCCCTTGGCCATTGATGCGCGATCGCGTGATCAGGATGCGACCCGAGAGGTCCAGGACCGTGAGCTCGAAGACGTTGCCAGGCAGTGCGATGGTGAACGCGTGTTCCGCAGGGTTGGGGAATACGTACAAGGAGGAAAGCGAAGGTGCTTCCACAATGGAATTGGTTCCAGCACAGAGGCCGATCACCGGTGCAGGAATGTTATGACCCTGATTGGTGCCATCGCCGAGCTGGCCGAATGTACCGGAGCCCCATGCCCACACGCTTCCGTCATCGCGAAGCGCCATGCAGAACTCGTGCCCCCCGGAGATCTCCACGATGCCAGTTGGCACCAGTGCTTCCACCGGTACATTGCTGTCGGTGTTGTTGCCGTTGCCGAGTACACCGGTGAAGTTGCGGCCCCAGGTCCACACCGTACCATCGCTCAACAGCGCTGCGGAGTACACCAGGCCACCTGTCACGTCGACCGCTTGGGTGATGCCAGGTACCTGCAGGGGTATGTTGCTGTCCAGGTTGGAGCCGTTGCCCAGCTGGCCATAGTTGCCCACCCCCCAGATCCATACGGTGCTGTCGCTCGCTATCGCCATGGAGTGATCATCTCCGTTGGAGATCTTGGTGATGCCTGAAAGGCCGGTCACCTGCACGGGGACATTGGTGTCCGGCACGGGTCCAGCGCCCAATTGACCGTTCGAATTCCGGCCCCAAGACCATACCGTGCTATCCGCACGCAAGGCGAGGCAATGGGAATTGCCTGCACGTATGGAGATCACGCTGTCGAGTCCAACGACCTGCACTGGCAAGAGGTTTCCCACGTTGGTACCATCACCAAGCTGACCGTAGACGTTGTAGCCCCAGCACCACACGGTGCCGTCGTCCATCAAGGCTGCGGAGTGGAAGGCGCCGGCGGCCACGGCCACGGCGTTGCCACTTGTGCTCGACTGTATCGGCACAGGACTATCCGTTGTGCTGCCATCGCCCAGTTCCCCGAAGTCGTTGCTGCCCCAGGCCCAGACCGTTCCGTCGCTGAGTACCGCCAGCATGTGGGCGTATTCGCCATTCGCGATGGCCACGACGTTCGTCAATCCCACGGCCTGCACGGGAACCCAACTGTCGACATCTGGGGTGTTGTTGCCCAGGGTTCCATTTGTGTTCGCTCCCCAACAATTCACAGTGCTATCGGCACAGAGGAACGCAGAGGAGTAATTCCCACCGGCGAGCTGTTGGGCAGTTGAGGTGCCAGCGGAGAGAAAGACAACGGAGAAGAGAAGCGTGTAGCGAGTATCCATAGCGGTTTTTTTTTGGTGGTGGTGTGCGCAGTGTCATCGAACGTCCGACTTCCAACCGTCGGGTACAAGATAACTGGAAACGAGTTGAAACTTGAATGTTAGAATGATGCGGAATATTGGAATGAGGGGCATTGCCGTTCACCTCACCTCACCTTATTTCACTTCACTTCACCTGTGACCCGCACCACCACCTTGCCCGTGTGCAAGCCCTCGCCGAAACGGCGGATCAGGCGCGGCAGTTCTTGGAATTCGTAAGGGCCATCGATCACCGGCTTCAATGCACTGCTGCTCAGCAACGGCGCCAGGTCATCCAGGTTCTTGTTCGATTTCAGCGCCAGGATGTGCATGCGTTTCGTCCCGCTCTGGCGGGAGCGGCGACCGAACCACCGGGCAAACAGCAAGGCGATCAACCGGCCCGGATCACCACCCACCGTCACGTAGCGGCCATTCGGTGCCAATGCACGCGCCAGTTCTCCGGCAGAGCGTTTGGTCCTCGCATCTACCACCAGATCGAAGCGTTCGCCGAGTTGCGTGAAGTCCTGCTGGGTGTAGTCGATCACGCGATCGAAGCCCATCGCCATCATGGCTTGCAGCTTCTCTCGAGTATCCACGCCCCACACGGTGCAGCGCTGCCGCTTGGCCAGTTGCAGCGCGAAGGTGCCCACACCGCCACCGCCGCCGTTGATCAATACACGCTCACCATCCTTCAACTTGCCGAGGCCCACCACCGCTTGGTAAGCCAGTTCCAACGCGTGCGGTATGGCTGCGGCCTCCACGAACGAAAGTCCTTCAGGGATCCTGCGCAGCTCATCCTCCGGCACGGAAACGAACTCCGCGAACGTGCCGAGCCCGCCGTTCGATGTGTCACCGTAGACCTTGTCGCCCACGCGCCATTTCGTTGTCTTCGGACCAAGCGCCTCCACCACGCCCGCGAGTTCCATGCCCGGTATGGGCCGTCGCGGACGAAAGAGGTCGAAGAAGAGCCGGTAGATGCGCGGCCTGCCGATCACCATGCTCCAGTCGTAATCGTTCACCGTGGTGGCATACACGCGTACCAGGACTTGTCGGTCCTTCGCCATAGGCGCAGACACATCGCGCACTTGCAATTTCTCTGGTGCTCCGTAGTGCTCGCAGATGATGGCTTTCATGGTGCGAACAAAGTACGTGGTGGGTTAGGGTTGTTGGTACAATGGCCATGCGGCGGGCGAAGGTGCGTGGCAGTGCAGGGAGTGTCTCGTCCTGAAAAAAGTTGACGGGTTAAAGGACTAAGTCCTGTGTTGGGTTTACAAGTTGAGGTTTGACCTGTGTGAGGTTGACAGTGCGATAGTAGTTCTTCCATCTGCGCTTGGGCTTGTGGTCCAGCAGATGGG
>JANNYL010000621.1:0-5129 GCA_031410075.1 Flavobacteriales bacterium | reverse complement strand
TTCGCCCACGATACCCTATCCCAATGTCGATCCCTCTTATTGCCGTTTTCCGCGGTGGCTACACCGGCGAATCCGTGATCAGTCACCAGAGCGCCCAGCGCATGATGGACGCTATTGATCGCCAGCGTTTCGATCCGTTCTACATCACCCTCACCCAAAAGCACTGGAGCTGCGAAGCGCCCAACGGTACAAACGTTCCGCTGGACCGTGGCTCGCTAACCATTGACCGTGGCCGCGGATCGGAAGGGTTCGGGGCCGCATTGATCGCGATACACGGCGCACCTGGTGAAGACGGCAAACTGCAGGGCTATTTGGACATGCTGGGGGTACCCTACCAGACCGGTAGCGTGCTGAACATGGCGGTCACGTTCAGCAAGTACACCACCACGGGAATGCTCCGCGATCTGGGTTTCCGCGTGGCGGATTCCTTACTGCTCACTTCGCGTGATGCGGGTACCGAACAGCGCGTGATCGATCGCGTGGGCCTGCCCTGTTTCGTTAAACCGGACCAGAGCGGCAGCAGCATCGGCATCAGCAAAGTAAAAACCGCAGCCGAGCTGAAACCTGCGCTTGATATGGCCTTTTCGGAAGACCCCACCGTGATGTGCGAAGCGTTCGTACAGGGCCGGGAACTCACCTGCGGCGTGATCCGCTTGAACGGTGAGGTGCGCGCGTTGCCGGTGTGCGAGATCCGCCATACGCATGAGTTCTTCGACTACCAAGCCAAGTACCACGCGACCGATACCGAGGAGCTGATCCCAGCGCCGCTGCCTGATGATGTTACGCGCCTCGTGCAAGAACGCAGTGCAGCCATCTACAGGGCGCTCGGTTGCCGCGGCATGGCCCGTGTGGATCACTTCTACACGGGTACGGAAGTGGTCACCATTGAAGTGAACACAACACCCGGGTTCAGCGGTGCCAGCATTTTCCCGAAGATGCTCGAGGTTAGTGGGATCGGTGTGGCGCCTGCGGTGAACGGCTTGTTGGACGAATGCGTTCAGCGCTCCCGGTGATGCGGATCGCTCAACCAGCGCACCAATTTCCACACGGCTTGTCCGCGATGACTGATGGCGTTCTTGCGCATGGCATCCAACTCCCCGAACGTGAGGTTGCTCATCACCGGCAGGAAGATCGGATCGTAGCCGAAACCGCCCGTTCCGCGAGGCTCTTCGGTAATGGTCCCGTCCACAGTGCCTTCGAAAAATTCGACTCCTGTTCCGTCAACGTGTGCGATCACCGTCCGGAAGTGTGCGCGGCGATCGGTTCTGCCGTGCATCTCCGTCAACAGTTTGTGCATGTTCGCATCAGCGCTTTTTTCTTCGCCTGCATAACGCGCGCTGAAAACTCCGGGCGCGCCGTTCAACGCGTCCACCTCCAACCCGGTATCATCGGCGATACAGGGCAGCCCGCATCGCTCGAATGCGAAGCGAGCCTTTTGCTCAGCGTTCGCATGCAGCGTGTCTCCCGTTTCCGGAAGGTCCTGCGGAAGTCCCATCTCCGTCAGCCCAACTATTTTCAGCCGCGCAGGGAGCAACGCGCGGATCTCTTCCACCTTTCCGGGGTTACCGGTACACAATACGAGGTCGGCTTCCATTGGGGCAGAGGTACGTCTTGCTCATCACACGCCCAAGTATGATCCCGATCCGACGCGGCCTGGATGCCCTGAAACGCGACCTGGCGTCCGTACGGAACAAGGGAAGTTTCGCGCGGAATGCGTTGTACACGTTCAGCGATGCGGCGGTGAACATCGGCTCGCAGATCATCTTGACCCCGATCGTTGCTCACATCTATGGCCCCGTGGCTTACGGTGTTTATGGACTGTTCAACAGTATCGCAAGCAACATGACCAATTTGGGAGGCTTCGGTTTCCCGGCTGCGTTCGTACTTCCGAAAGAACAGTCGAAATTCTTCGCGCTCGTTAGGCTGGCGTTCGGGCTCCTTCTTGGCGTGACGGTCCTTTCTCTTCCTGTATTCCTCTTTCCGTCATTCCTGTATTCGATCTTTCCAAGCTGGTCGGTAATGGGCTCTTGGTGCATGCTGATCCCGTGGATGGCGTTGATGGTAGGTGCCACCCAAATGATGGCCAACTGGAACATGCGCGCCAAAGCGTTCAGCACCAATGCGAAGGTGAATTCGTTCACGAACATTTCCACCCGCCTGCTGAACATGGGTACTGGCTTCGCTACCCAGGGCGCCCATTGGGGGCTCATCTTCGGTGATGTGCTTGTGCGTTCGCTGGCCGCGATCTGGTATTTGTTCGGCCTTCGGAAACACGGCCTGCAAGACCTCTTCCGAAAGGGCTCGCACACATCCCTGGGGTCTGTGGCCTTGGAGTACAAGGAGTATCCATTGTACATTTTTCCTGGGTCGTGGCTAAGTTTTTTTGCGCTCCAATTGCCGATTTTCGCACTGTCCGCGCTCGGCGACAACAAGGCCACTGGTTGTTTCACATTGGCGAGTTCGTTACTGCTGATGCCGCTCCGGCTCTTTGGATACAGTCTCTCATCGGTTTTCATCCAAAAGGCCAACGAACTCGGGAATGATACCAATGCACTGGGGATCCTGGTGCGACGCATGTACGCGAGACTTCGTGCGTTGGGCCTTGTGCCGTTCGTTTCCCTGGTCTTCTTCGGCGACCTGATCTTCAAACTGATCCTGGGCCCTGAATGGGCATTGGCCGGTGCCTATTGTGGCGTGATGGGTCCGCTTTATCTGTTCCGGTTGTTGAGTGAACCGATCTCTTCCGTGTACAACACACAGCGAAAAGAGAAAAGCCTGTTCATGTTCAATCTCACCCTCTTCCTGGTGAATGTTTCAGCCGCGGTCGCAGGAACCTGGTTGTTCCAAGACTCACGAAGTATTGTGCTGCTCTTCGCATGTTGCAATGCACTTGCTTACATGTTCCAAAGCGGTGCGATCCTTGCCCGAACGGGAAATAACCCCTGGCGTTCAACGGCCACCACTCTTATCGCCGCTTCGATGATAGCACTGGTCATGGCCGCGGTTCGTTTTCTGATCGTCGGCTCCTGGTGGCCCTCTCTCAATGGATGATACGTTCCCAGTGATCGACCGGATCCGTTCTGGTCATGGTTCGTTGAACATGAACGAGCTGCTTCCTGCCCTGAACTGGACCGATCCTGATCCAACATTGGGTTACTTTGGCCACGCTAGTATTGGACGGATCTTCGTGAAGATCCTTGCTACCCTACCCTTGCGCCAAAAGAGCCATTAACCATCGAAAATGCAACCACGCGTGGGAACAGTATGACCGAACCTCGATCCCCTGTTTTGAAAAAGGTTCTGTACGTGGTCAGCAACGTCACCGATAGCACCGAATACCAGCAACTCGTTGACCATTGGGACCGTTCGCGCGTTGAACTGGAATTCGTTTTCCTGAATCCCGTGGAGGATTGCGCGGTGCAACGGTACATCCGCAACAAGGGCTTTGCATCAACGACGCTGATCTACCAAAGTCGCAAGGATTCGATCAAGGCTATCCGGGGTCTCATGTCGCATTATCGCACCTCACGTCCGGATATCATCCATCTCAACCTGCTCGAAGCCACGTTCTTCGGGCTTATCGCCGCCAAGCTCACCGGCATCGGGCGAACTGTGTACACACGGCACCACAGCACACACAACCATAAATACCACCCCATCAAGGGTGTCCTTTATGATCGGATCAACAACCGCTTGACGGACCGCATCATTGCCATCACCCATAGCACGGAGGAGGTGCTCTTGAAATGGGAGAAAGTGCCGAAGGAAAAAGTGGTCCTGATCTACCACGGATACGACCTCGACAAAATTTCGCGGCCCGCCGAGGCCAAGCTCGAGGACCTGTGCCGCAAGCATGGTATCCGCAGGGATGGAACCGGCAAGGTGATCGGCATGATCGCCAGGCCGTTCGAATGGAAAGGACTCGACCATTCCATTCCCGCCTTCGGCGATGTGCTCGCTGTTCACCCTGATGCGCAATTGTTCATCTTCAACTGGAAGGGCACGCCGCATACCGAACGATATGAAACATTGCTCGCCAAACTACCCGCGGGCTCATGGAAAACCGTGTATTTCGAACCGGATGTGGTGGATCTTTTCCACGTCTTCGATGTATTCGTTCATGTGCCAGAGGACCAGCACGCAGAGGCCTTCGGTCTGGTCTATGCCGAATCCTTGATCGCTGGAGTCCCGTGCGTATTCACCCGAAGCGGACTGATGCATGACCTGGACCCAGCCCGTGTGCAGGGAGTGAAAGTGGTGCCTTTCAAGGACCGGCAGGCCATTGCCGACCGCACGTTGGAGTGGCTGAAGGAGTCTCCAAGCAAAGCGGAGCGAGCGGATTTCGCCAAGCAGAACGTCGATGTGCTTCGAACGATGATCAGCATTGAACGCAAGATGGATGCGCTGTACCATTTGTATGATTCCATGTGATCGCACGCCGCTCCAACCGATCGCCAGCTCCCGACCTGAATGCCCAGATTTGACCCGATGGATCTCCGTGGCAAGAACATATTGATCATTTCGCCAGAAGGTTGGCGAGGGTTGCATATGAGCAAGCACCATGTTGCCCAGGGCTTGATGGCACGAGGTAATCACGTGTTCTGGTGGGGCCCTGTTCGTGCGCACCACGAGAACGTGCCCCCCCCGGAGCATGGAGGCGTTCGTGAGGTGTTCAGCAAACATTGGCTGAAAGGCGTGAATCGACTGCCACGCCTGATCCACCGCTGGTACTATGGGCGCATGATACGGTCGTTGGAAGAACAGGCTGGTGCTCGTTTCGATATCATTTGGTGTTTCGATACAAGCCGGATGCAGTGGTTCCCTGATCATCCTGCTTTCCGGCTATTGCATCTGGTGGATTACGACATTCTGTACCACGGGCATGGCCTGATGCGATCCACCGATCTGATCGTGACAACCGCCGATGCGATCAACGAGAAAGTGCTCACCATTGCCCCGAACGCCCGGATCCATAAGATCGGCCACGCATTGGATTCACGTTGGCTGAACGACCAGGCCGGTTTGGAGGATGCGCGTGTTGCACCGCCTCGAACGGTTGTTTACAGCGGGCAATTCTTCAATACCTACATCGATTGGGAAGCCTTGCTCGTTGTTGCACATGAACACCC
>JANNYL010000620.1:0-4314 GCA_031410075.1 Flavobacteriales bacterium | reverse complement strand
CCGATGGCACAGATGAATTCAGGTGATGCGAATTCGATCATGGTGTCCGCCTCTGGCTAGGGCTATCGGGTCTTGTTAGACGGTCCGAGGATCATGCCTGAACCTCGACTACTATCCACAGATGACGCAGATGTCACAGATAGCGCCTTGCGGCGCTTGGAGCGTGCTGACCGCTTGCGGTCCATCTGTGACATCTGCGTCATCTGCGGACACCCGTTACGCATGCAATTCCTTGGATGCACGCGGTCCTGAGACCCGATGGCGCTGGCCTGTGGCGGACTATCTGTGTAATCTGCGCTATCTGTGGAAAAACAACGTGCACAAATCCCTCCGGCATTTGCCGTCAGCAGGAAATAAGATCCGCTAACCCTGCGTCTACTGCGGGATCAACTCCATGGTCACCGTTTCTTCGGTGGTCTCCTCCTCTACAACCTTGATAATACCCTCGGCATAGAGCGTGTCCTTGTAGGTAAGAATATCCAGCACCGCGAATCCGGCCTGGCCTTGCTTGAACTGGTCGGTGTAATTGAACGTTGCCTCCCCTTTGGCATTGGTAAGGTCCTCACGGAACAACCGGCTTGGGTCGCCAATAGGATAAGCCAGGTTGGCGTAGAGCTTGATGTATGCACCTTCCACCGGGCGCCCGTCCGCATCCTTTACGATCACGAAAGCGACGGTGTCTTTTTCCTTGTTGCAACCTGTACCAACCACAACAAGCGTGGCGATGCAGAACAAGCGAACAATGAGGTTGCTGATCATGGTATTGGGTTGGGTTACTTTGGCCCGCCTTTGCGGTAAAGCCTTGATTCAAGGGAGCCAAAAATAGTTGCCCAGCCGTATGAATGCACGCGCATTAACGCACAAACTCGTTTTTCTACTGGCATTGCTGCCTGCGGAAGGAGCTTTGTGGGCACAAGAGGGCATGGCCGCCCGGCGCCCCTTGGTGGAGCTGAATACCCCGCACGGTCGCATGATCCTGGCCCTTTTCAATGAAACGCCCCAACACCGCGACAATTTCCTGGAATTGGTGCGAACGCGCTATTACGACAGCACGCTGATACACCGCGCCACGCCTGAATTTGTGATCGAGGGCGGAGATCCGGAAAGCAAAATTGCCGCTCCGGGTGCGCCATTGGGCAAAGGAGGCCCCGGGTATACCTTGGAAAGCGAACCCCGAACCAGCCTTCACCCGTTCCGGGGGGCCTTGGCGGCAGCGCCCCCGAGCGGGCAAGAGGATCCGTTGAAGCGCACCCATGGCTCGCAATTCTTCATTGTATTGGGCCGCAACTACGAGAACGCCGATCTGGACCGGCTGGCAGAACGGGCCAAGGCGCAGGGCGAAGAGTTGACTTTTTCCGCAGAAAGTCGAGCCGCCTACGGATCCATTGGCGGCCTTCCGCACATGGACGGCCACTACACCATTTTCGGGGAGGTGTTGGAAGGCCTCGACGTGTTGGATGCCATAGCCAACCAACCGTGCAACCAGGAAGACAGACCCCTTACCGATGTGCGCATTTGGATGCGCGAACTGCCATGAGCTTGAAAGAGAGGATCGAAAAACTGGAAGCGGAGATCGCCGCGGCCGCAGCCAAAACCGCTGAGGAAGTTGAGCGCTTCCGTGTGAGCATGTTGGGGCGCAATGGCACGGTAACGTCGCTGTTCGAAGAATTCAAGCAGGTCGCTTCCGAGGAGAAACGTGAGTTCGGGCAGCGGATGAACAAGCTGAAACAGAGCGCCCAAGCACGTTGGGAAGAGATGAAGTCCGGCATTGATCAAGGACCTGCAAGCGAACAGGGCGAGACCGACCCAACGCGTCCGGCCCTTGGCGAAAGCGTCGGCAGCTTGCACCCGATCAGCATTGTCCGCCAGCGCATCATCGATGTCTTCGCCCGCATCGGTTACACGGTTAGCCAGGGCCCCGAGGTGGAAGACGATCACCACAACTTCAGCGCGCTGAATTTCGCACCAGACCATCCTGCCCGAGACATGCAGGACACTTTTTTCGTTGAGCCATTGGACCGCTCCAACCAAGAGATCGATCCTGCAAAAGTCCTGGCACTGCGCACCCATACGAGCAGCGTGCAAGTGCGGGTGATGGAGAATTCCAAACCGCCGATCCGCACCATATCACCTGGTCGCGTTTATCGCAATGAAGCCATCAGTGCGCGTGCCCACTGCATGTTCCACCAAGTAGAGGGGCTTTATGTGGACAAGGGCGTGAGCTTCGCGGAGTTGAAAGGCACCTTGGACTATTTCGCCAAGAGCATCTTCGGCCCGAACGTGGCGATCCGCATGCGGCCCAGCTATTTCCCGTTCACCGAACCCAGTGCAGAGGTAGATATGAGCTGCTCTATCTGTGAGGGCAAAGGCTGCAACGTGTGCAAGCACAGCGGCTGGGTGGAGATCATGGGTTGTGGTATGGTCGATCCAGCTGTGCTGAAGAATTGTGGCATCGACCCTGACGTGTATTCCGGATTCGCATTCGGCATGGGCGTGGAGCGGATCGCGCAATTGCTCTATCGCGTTCCGGATCTGCGTTTGTATTGGGAGAACGATGTTCGTTTCCTGGAGCAGTTCTCGGACGGTGCGTTTCGGGCATAGGAACGCCATTCGGCAAAGTCGCTGAGGAACTCCCAATATTGAATGAGCGATCCATTCGAAACTGATGTGCTCATCGTGGGAGCAGGGCCTGGGGGTTGCGCTGCCGCTTTATCGTTGGCAAAACATGGCGTGAGAACGCTTCTGGTTGACAAGGCGACATTTCCGAGGGACAAAGTGTGTGGAGATGCATTGAGCGGAAAAGTGATGCGTGTGTTGGACAGGCTTGCTCCCGATGTAGGTGTGGCGCTCAGGGCTGATGCCCGTCAATTCCCGAGTTGGGGTGTAAAGTTCACTGCGCCCAGCGGCCGATCCTTTCGTGTGCCGTTCAGCCGGAACACGGGTGCCGGTGATGCCCCTGGAGCGATCATGGCGCGCCTCGATTTGGATCAACTATTACTGGACAAAGTCCGCGCAACGCTTGGTATTGCTGTGATCACCGGCACTGCCCTGAACCGGTTCGAACGAACCAATGCTGGCTGGCGAGTGACCAACGAGCAGCGATCCATCGAGATCAACTGTCGCTTGGTGATCGCTGCCGATGGCGCCAATTCGTATTTCGCCCGGCATGTGGCTGGCCTCGAAATGGACCCACAACATCATTGCGCTGGAGTGCGTGCCTACTTCAACGGGGTTACTGACCTGGATCAACAAGGTTTTATCGAACTCATTTTCCTGAAGGAACTTCTGCCCGGGTATTTGTGGATCTTTCCATTGCCAAATGGCCGCGCTAATGTTGGCTTGGGACTGCGCAGCGATGTTGTGCGCAAGCGACGCACGGACCTGAAGGCCACCATGAAGCGGTTGATCGCCGAGCATCCGCAATTGAGACACAGGTTCGCGAACGCACGCATGGAGGGCACCATCCAGGGACTCGGTCTTCCGCTGGCGAGCAAACGCAGGGCGCTCAGTGGCGAAGGTTTTTTGCTCGTGGGCGATGCTGGGCACTTGATCGACCCGTTCACTGGCGAAGGCATCAGCCATGCGATGATCAGCGGAATGCACGCAGGTGATGTGGCGGCGGAATGGCTGAACGGCACTGCGCACTTGGCGGATCATGACATCCGTGTGTGGAAGCGGCTCGGGAAGGAACTGGCGATAAGCACGCGATTACAACAATTGGCGAACCACCCGTGGCTCTTCAACTTGGTGGTGAACAAGGCCATCAAGAATCCGGCGCTTGCGGATACCATCAGCAGCATGTTCAACGACCTCGACATGCGCGCGCAACTCAAAAAGCCCACCTTCTACTTGCGACTGTTGTTCGGTGGAAAGGGTCAAGGTTGATCCGCCGGTTTTTGCATCTCAAGCGAAAGCCAATTGCGAGCTTCGGTCTTTGTTTTGAAAATACCGCTACTGAAACGCGGTGGGTAGTATGCCAGAAAAAGCCGGAACATGGTTTCCAAAAGCGTCGTATCCACAACAATGGCTAATGCGCGAAGTCCTTTTGCGATCTCGGGGTCGGCATAATGGTTCACACTCACCACGACAGGATCCAAGTCCACATCATTCGGCAACACCAGCAAAACACCCACCGGGGTATTGCCAGCCAATCTCCGTCGTTCCGCGATCAGCTCTCTGATACCAACAAGGTCGAAAAAGGCGCCAGGCTTCACCCTGATCTCCAAACGGTCTTTTCCGTTCATCTCCAGAACGGCCAGCCGGGTTTCTGATCGTAATGACATGTTATCAAGGGGAGTTGATAAGGGCGACAAG
>JANNYL010000619.1:0-2108 GCA_031410075.1 Flavobacteriales bacterium | reverse complement strand
CAAGATCAACGACTATTTCACGAACGCAACGGTGATCATGAAAATGGTGAGTTTCCGGGTCAGCATTCTCGGCGATGTTGCCAGACCTGGCACCTACTTCGTTTACAACAACCAAATGACCTTATTGGACGCATTAGCAACAGCCGGTGGCCCGAACGAATATGCTGATAAGCGCCACGTTACCTTGATGCGCCAAAGCGACCTGGGCACTCAAGCGCTCTATGTGGACCTGAGCCGCGCGGATGTGGCTAGCAGCGAGTACTACTACTTGCTCCCGAACGACGTGGTGTACGTGCCCACCCTGAAAGCACGCCCGGGTCGTATGAATTTGGAGCTGCTCTCAATTCTCTTCTCGGCTGTGAGCGCAGCCGCACTTGTGCTCACCGTAGTGCAGAACCAATCCAATTAAATGAGCCAGACCGGAGCACAAGAGACCGTGGATCTCAAAGCGATCTTCAGTAAGATCGTTTCCAAGTGGTGGCTTTTCCTGATCACTATAAGCATTGCCGTTGCTGGGGGTGCAGCCTACATAAAGACCACCCCGAAAACGTACCGCGTGAAGAGCGTGTTGCGCATGAGCGAAGGGCGGCGATCCAATTTCGGTGGCAATAAGGAAGAGTTCCTCAAAGGTTCGGGCTACCTGAAATCCGATGCTGAATTGGAAGACGAGATCTCCATGATCCGCTCCGTTTCGATCATGACCCGCACATTGAGCAGGCTCGATTTCGCCGTTGGATACTTCGCCAAGAAGAATTTTCTCACGAAGGAGATCTACGATGCACCACCCTTTCTGGTGCAATTGGACAGCTCTGTGCTACAAATGTGCGCGCTGCCCATTTACGTGAGAGTGGATACGGTCGCACGCACCTACAATGTGAAAGTAAGCTCGAAGAACGTGGTGCTCTACGATCTGAAAAAGAACCTGATGGCCGATGGCTATTTACCCACAGTGGATATCGATCGCACGTTGAACATCGATCAACCTTTTGTGGATGAACACCTCAGCTTTCGCCTAACCTTACCCAAGGGCCGCTTGGTGGATGCCAAGACGCAATACTTCTTCTACCTCAACAGCATGGACGAATTGCTCCGGCAATGGCAGGGTTCCACCTCGGTGGATCCCATGAGCGAGGAAAGCAATATCGTGATCATGAGCACCAGTGGCGAGGTGATCAGTAAGCAAAAGAAGTTCTTGGACATGCTGATGGCCACGTATATCGAAGGGGAGCAAGAGAAGAACAACAAAAAGGGACAGGCAACCATCGCCTTTATTGAAGAGGCTTTGGGGAACAGCGGCGTGGATCTTCAGAAAGCGCAGACGGTTTTGCAGAATGCCCAATCTAGTGGCTCGTTGGGTGATGCAGCTGGCCAAGGCGGTGCGATCAATCAGGAACTGTACCGTCAGCAGGATGAAGAAGGTCGCTTGAAAAGTCAGCTGGCCAGTTTGAACGGACTGATCAGCACCATGCGTTATGACGATGGTGGAACGCCAAACACCATCGCGACTTCCGGCATCAACTCTTCCAGCCTTACTCCGCTTATCGACAAGTACAACCAGGACGTCGCTAAACTCATCGCTGACCAAGGCACCGTGAAGATCGCGACGGCACCGGTAATTGCGTTGCGTCGAACTGTTCAAACAGAACGTGGTCAGATCGTACAAAGCGCTCAAGCCTTGGTAAGTCAGACACAGAACGACCTTGCCTCTGTTCAACAGCGGCTAGGCCAACTGCGTGGTCAGCTCTATCAGCTGCCTGGTCAGGAAGCCAAAAGGCGCATCGCGGCTCGTAGCTATGAGCTTAGCGAGGGCATCAACAACTACCTCATGGAAAAATCCTATGAGGCACAGATCGCCGTGAATAGTGACCAGGTGGACAAAACCGTTGTGGATGCTGCGCGCCCTGAAAGCCCAGCACCGATCGCACCGGATAAAAAGGTGGTACTTGGTGGCGCATTCGCCCTGGGCTTGTTGATCCCATTGCTGTTCATTCTGGGTATGGACCTCGTTAATGACAAGATCGGTGATGTGGATGAACTCAAACGGCTTACAACTATCCCCATCCTTGCCACCATCCCGAACAGCAAGCGCAAACGCATTACACCCGATG
>JANNYL010000618.1:0-3457 GCA_031410075.1 Flavobacteriales bacterium | reverse complement strand
GTTCGGTAGTCAGCGAGTTGCATCGGACCCAAGCGCACGATCGGTTGCTGGTGATAGAGGCTGAAAGGGTAGCTCATGAAGCGAGATCAACCGCAGCCGATGCCTTGCAAGGAGCAAGACGGATCGGAGATGAGCTTGTTCTATTGAAGCGTGAAGGTGTCGAACAGCTATCGCGGATCACAGAGTTGGGAGAACGGATCACAGCGCGGGACAGGACGATCACCGAGTTCAAGGAGCTGCTGGCAGATGCGGAACTGCAGCAGGAAAGAATACGATCGAACGTGTTGGTTCTTCAAAAGGAAAAGGACCAGCTCTCAGAAGAAGCCCACCGTTTGGTGGGAGAAGTGGACAAGACGATGCGCGCACTGGATATGCAACGCGAGCATGGCCGTGCCCTCCAGGCCCTTTTAGGTCAATACGAAGAGCGGATAAAAGCGATCGAGCAAAGTCGGTTGTGGCGTATGCGACGCGCTTACCACAAGATGCGCGCTCTGTTGCGCACAGGCAGCAGCACTTCGAAGAAGAGTTTCAAGTGGCTTCGAAGGATCACTTTCCTGGTGAGCGACAAGGGCCGGACGATCTTGCGCAAGTTCATGGCCAAGATCTTCCGGTCGCTGTATCTGTGGACAGAGATCCGCCCGGTGAGGATCCTTATCGGCGAGGAACAACTGCAAGCTGCGGAGATCGATCAGCGGGAACCGTATGCACAATGGATGACGAAACACTTCGCTCGCCCCAGTGATATACAAGGTTATCGTGAGGATGTTCCCCTGCTTTCCTACCAGCCTCTGGTAAGTATTCTGATGCCTGTCTATGAGCCGCCGATCGAGCTTCTCAATGCGGCGATACGCTCAGTTGTCGAACAGGTCTATTCGAACATCGAGCTGTGTATCGCCGATGATCGATCACTGGATCCACGCGTGCGCAAGTGTCTCGATGAATGGAAAGCGAAGGATCCGCGGATCAAGGTGGCTTACCGAACGGAGAACGGTCACATAAGCAAAGCGAGCAATACCGCTTTGGAACTGGTTGCAGGCGAGTTCGTCGCATTGATGGACCACGACGATCTGCTCGCCCCTGATGCGCTCTACCATGTGGTGAAGCGGTTGAACCGGGACAGGTCGATCGATATTCTATACAGTGACGAGGACAAGGTGGACGAGCAGGGGCGTCATAGCGATCCGCATTTCAAACCGCAATGGTGCCCCGATCATCTGCTCAGCCGCAACTACTTCGGTCACCTCGTTGTGGCCCGAACAACTTTGCTGAAAGGGATCAATGGCTTCCGTGCAGGTTTTGAAGGAAGCCAGGACTATGACCTATTGCTGAGGTTGACCGAGCGTTCGCAACGCATAGCCCACATTCCTCGTGTGCTTTACCACTGGCGAATCCACGCTGCAAGTGCGGCGCGGAGCGAAGAAGTGAAGCCTTATGCGTACGACGCTGCCAAACGCGCCCTTGGTGAAGCGTTGCAGCGAAGAGGCGAACCAGCAGATGTTTCGTTCCTCTTCGGCTTCCGGGGCTATGGTATCCGCTTCACCTCTCCTCTGCAAGGAAAGGTGAGCGTTATCGTTCCCACGAAGGACAAGGCGGACATTCTGGGCGCCTGCCTGCGTTCACTTTTCGCCATTACGGACCATCCCGATTTCGAGGTCATTGTGGTGAGTAACAACAGCACCGAACGTTCGCTTTTCGACTTGATGAAGGAGATGGGAACAGCACATGGCGATAGGTTCACATGGTTCGAACACAACATACCGTTCAACTTCAGCGGGCTGATGAACGAAGGCATCCGGCGCGCGACAGGTCAGCACATCTTGTTCCTCAACAACGATACGGAGATCATCCATGCGGACTGGATGTGCGCGATGCATGAGCAAAGCCAACGCGTTTCTGTTGGTGCGGTAGGGGTGAAGCTCCTGTACCACAACGATACCATCCAACATGCTGGGGTTGTGATCGGTTTAGGTGGTGTCGCAGGTCACACCTTCACCGGAACGCACAAGGACGGACCGGGTTATTTCAACTACGTGAACACGATCAACAATTACAGCGCTGTCACCGCCGCGTGCATGATGGTGGAGCGCAGGAAATTGGACGCGATCGGTGGATGGGAAGAGCTCTTCACAGTGGAGTACAACGATGTTGACCTTTGTCTCCGCTTGCGCGAGAAAGGCTGGAACAATGTGTATCTCCCGCATGTCTCTTTGTACCACTACGAAAGTCTCACACGCGGCCATCCGCACATGACCAAGGAGAGCTATGAAAGGCACCTGCGTGAGGTAGGCCTTTTCAAGGAGCGCTGGAAGAACTACATAGATGACGATCCGTGCTATAACCCGAATCTGAGCAGGGGAGTGCACGACTGGCAATTCCAATTGTGATCCGCAGCCGGGAGATCTTGAAATGCTCGTCAGATCGACAATGTCAAAGAGGGTCTGTGAGTTTGTCCTCCAACAGGTCTGTAAGAAAGACCTCCATGATCTCCTGTACGACGATATCCGGCTTTTCTTTTTCTATGATATCCGGGATCAGGATCGGGGTCCATACATACACAATTCGGCTGAAGTGTTCGTTCAAGTAGGGCATCAGGTACACTGCGAAACTGTCGCGGAACATCAACAATTTGGGCGCTTGGGGATCGGGCCCTTGGTAGAACATCGGCTTGTATTTGAAGAAGGCTGAGGCTGGCAGCGGTTCCTCCGGAAGTGGTATCGCCCTGAATGGAACTAGCGGGACCATCATAGGCGTAACGCGGGTGAGTTTGTCGTTCAGCGCGATCTGCAACGCCAGATCACCGTTGTCGTTCGTGTCCGTCTCAACGACATAATCGTCGGCCTGGCAGGGCAGCCCCAACTCAGGGTGAAGCTTCAACAACTCACGCATCAGAACACGATAGCCGATGAATCCCCCCCAAGGATTCCAATGGATATCGGTAGTGTAGTAGATGTCGCGCACTTTCTTGGCATCTCGAAGTTCATTCCGCATATCTATGAGTTGAACAGTGGAGTGTTTGGACAGGTAGTCTTTGAGGTCGTCGAGTTCCGATCTGTCGTCGACCTTCTGGTATTTGTCCGGAAGCATTTCCGGATACATGGTTGCCTTCAATGGTGGAATGAACAGATAGTAGTCGATCCCCTGATCAGCGAGCCACTTTTTGCGATGGTCAAGACGTTCGGCGATCCGCTGCATCTGCGCCTCGTTGAGCACCTCCTGATGTCGATAGAACTTTTCAATGCCGGGTTTGATGAGGAAGAGGAATCCTTCCTTTCCAAAGACAACATTATCAGGCATACTGGAGCAGCGCAGAACGTATGTGTGGAACAGGGAGTTCCACCGGAAGAGCAGCTTACGAAAGCCGAAATGGTCGCTGTAATAGCGTGTGTACTTCCCTGGGAAGTCCAACAGGGAGTGCATCCGGAGAAGGGGTTCCTCAGCCAGTGGTCGCTTCTCGGTA
>JANNYL010000617.1:0-1830 GCA_031410075.1 Flavobacteriales bacterium | reverse complement strand
GCACGCTGGCCTTGGGCACCAACGGCACCTACACCTTCCTCACCAACCACAGCGGCGTGGGCAACGACCACATCGAACCGACCACGGACCACTACGACGTGGAATCACTGAACGACCTGCTTGTGCGCGTGCTGAAGAGCTACACATACATGCCCGGGTGCGATCAGCAGATCCCCGAACTGGAGCTCGGCTACGCGGATTCGCTGGTGGTGGATCCGATCACCGCGCAACAGATCGACACTACTGGCGCGATCAGTGAATCAACCGGACTTCCGACCGACTCTGCGACGATCCGCTGGAGCTACTACCCGAACCCGACCTCCGGCATCGTGAACCTCACTGCGGACGTGGACATCGCCGAACTCTACGTGACCGACCTCAGCGGGAAGGTGATGCAAATGGTGCGGGGACTACAGGCGGCCAAGACTGTGCGGATCGACCTGAGCGCTTACGCCACCGGCATCTACCTGATCCGCTACCCGTATGGCAAGGCGTGGTTGAGTGGGAAGGTTGTGTTGCAGCGGATGTGAGTGGGACGCGGTGTCGTCAAGTCCCTCAGACCATGGGAAACGCTTCAAAGAACCGGCTCCAGATAACCTCCTCATACTTGAAGGCATATTCCTCGGCATAGCGCTCACCGCGGTTTGCACCCCTACCTTTCGTCGTCAGCCGGTCATGATGATGGCCAAGTTCATGAAGCATGATATGGAGCAACTGGTAGGCGATGATCTGGTCGGGGCTGAAATGGCAGACCACATGCGTCTTCTTGATCTCATAGCGCAGGTTCAATCGTATGAACAGGTCCTTGTGGTCATTGAAGTAGTCCTTTCCGAGGCTCACTGAACCATGCTTCTCCCACGCACAAATGGCCAGCACCCCATCAGTGTACCAGCCGTCCGGTCCGCCTCCTTCGGCAAGAATGACCGCGTCCAATTTGACCTTCAGTTCCTCCCAATTCGGCAGTAGACCCAGGAACTTGAGAATGTCCCTCTTCTTCAAGAAGTGTTTGTAGCCTTTCCCCGGATCTTTCACGTCCAGGCGCAACTCACTCTGGCGCGTGTTCCAATAGTTAGGCGTCTCTGCATGGCGGTTCTTCTTCTGAACGCGCCCATCCTTCACCTTGGGCGTGGTCTTCCTCTGGGTTCTCATCCGACCATATTGTAACAATCAACCGGATCCGGGACTAACGTCTTGAGGTCGCTCAGAGCTCCCACACCGTACTCCTCTTTGCAAAGGGCCGTTTGATGCGCTCCTTGTGCTGCAGCACGAAGGCCATTACGAGGTACCCTACCAGCGGAACGCCGGCCGTGATGCAGCCGAGGTAGATGAAGCTGAGCCGCACCTGCTCGGTCTTGATGTTGAGCTTTTCGCCCCACCACGCGCACACACCGAACGCCTGGCGCTCGAAGTAGGTTTTGATGGGATCGATCACGGGGCAAAAGTGTTGGGGAAAAGGCTCACGCAAAGGCGCGGAGGCGCAGAAAAACAACCGAAGAGCACATTGTAACGGTGTGGCATTGGACTATTTTGACATTCACCGCGTCTCAGCGGCTCAGCGTGATATCAGACCTTCTTTAGCAGGTCCGTTCCGATGACGCAAGATAGGCAGCGGCGTTGCCCACAGTAATTGTTCTTCAGTTCGATCAAGGCTTGGCTGCGCGCCGCTGTATCCGCCTTCAGGCCCAGCTTGGCCCAGCCTGCGAGAAGGCCATTGTGTTCCGGTGGAAGTTGTTCCAAAAGTTCAAGAGCACGGTCTTGCAGTGCTTCGTTCCCGCGCGCTCGGCCCATCGCAAAGAGGTACGGAACGATCGTGTTGATGATCAGCATTTC
>JANNYL010000616.1:0-6084 GCA_031410075.1 Flavobacteriales bacterium | reverse complement strand
CTTTTTTGTACCCAAGGCTGGGATGCCACCTTCCGTTCAGGGACAAACAGTGCGCGTCAATGCTGATATGAACAGATACCGCTCACTCTTCAAATAGCGCCCATCTACATTTGGCATCCCAATTCGCACATTGCATGCCTGTAAGTTACTCTGCCTTCGCATTTACTGGCTGTATTCTCTTCGTTGGATGTGGACACCCCAGCGAGACGAACGCGATCGCGGATGATCACAAGAGCGCAACTCTTAAAATCACTACGATCATGGATCCACATAGCCACGCTCGCCCTCAGGAAGCGGTGATCACACATTTGGATCTGGATGTTACCGTGGATATGGTTGCCCACACCATCGCAGGTACGGCCGCGTACAAGCTCCAACGATCCAGCGGTGATAGCGTCGTGTTCGATACCGATGGCTTGCTGATAGAGAAAGTGACCTTGGCTGATGGTGCGCTGCTTGAATATTCTTTGGGCGACAGCACCTTTCTTGGTCGCGCTTTGCGGGTAGCAGTTCCTGCAGGTGCGGATCAAGTGGTGGTCAGTTATCGCACTGGGGCCGCCGCACGTGCTCTTCAGTGGCTATCTCCTGAGCAAACCGCTGATAAGACCAAGCCATTTCTTTTCACCCAAGGCCAAGCCATTCTTACCCGTACGTGGATACCTGTGCAGGATAGCCCCGGTATCCGATTCACCTACAATGCGAAAGTGAAGGTGCCCAACGATCTGATGGCCTTGATGAGCGCTGAGAATCCGCAAGCGCGGAGTTCGGATGGCGTGTACTCGTTCAAAATGGACAAGCCCATCCCGGCCTACCTCATTGCACTTGCGGTTGGGGATGTTGCGTATCAGTCCATCGATGAACGTTGCGGTGTGTATGCGGAGCAAAGCATGATCAAGAAGGCGGCATGGGAATTCGCGGACATGGGGCGAATGGTAACTGCGGCAGAAGAACTTTACGGACCCTACCGTTGGGGTCGATACGATGTGATCGTCCTTCCACCAAGCTTTCCGTTCGGCGGTATGGAGAACCCGATGCTCACCTTCGCAACGCCAACGATCATTGCTGGTGATCGTTCACTTACAGCGCTTATAGCCCACGAATTGGCGCATAGTTGGAGCGGCAATTTGGTAACCAATGCGAACTGGAACGACTTCTGGCTCAACGAAGGCTTCACCGTGTACTTCGAGCACCGCATCAGCGAGAAGTTGTACGGTGCGGGTTATAGCGCGATGACCGGTGTGCTTGGTCACCAGGACCTGATGTCCACGGTGAAGGAGATCGAGAGCGGCAAGGATCCTCAGGACACGCGGCTCAAGCTCGATCTCGCTGGTCGCGATCCGGACGATGGAATGACCGACATCGCGTACGAGAAGGGTTATGGCCTTCTAAGGTTGCTCGAAAGCAAAGCTGGCCGTGAAAAATTCGATGCCTTCTTGCGCGGATATTTCGACAAGTTCGCGTTTCAAAGCATGACGACGGAGAGGTTCGTTACTTACTTGAACGAGCAGCTACTGACGCCGAACAAATTGCAAGTGGACGTGGATAGATGGATCTACCAGACCGGAATTCCGGATGATGACATCGTTCCCGTTTCAGACAACTTCGCCAAAGTGGAAGTTGAGATCGCCCATTGGGAGAAAGGAACTCCAGCGAACCAGCTCGCAACGAAAGCATGGAGCACATTTGAGTGGATGCATTTTTTGCGCCACTTGCCCGGTAAGTTGAACGAAGCGCGAATGGATGAATTGGACAACGCGTTCCATTTTACGGCCAGTGGAAACTCGGAGATACTCGCAGCTTGGTTGGAGCAATGCGTTAGCAATGACTATAGCAAGAGCTACGAGCGATTGGATGGATTCTTGACGACGGTTGGTCGACGGAAATTCCTGATACCGCTCTATGATCGGCTTATAGCTACCGAGAAGGGGAAGGCGATGGCCATGAATATCTATAAGGTCGCCCGACCCAATTACCACAGCGTAAGTGTGCGGACCATCGACGATATGTTGGGTTGGAGCGCCCAGAACGGGACGATCACGCTGTGATAATTCGCCTCAACAGCAAATTATCCAAGGCATGTCCACCGCCGAACTTGTGGATCGAACAAGGCACTTGAGCATCGCGCAACTGCGCTTCGTTCCTCGCTAAGGAAAGTTCATTCATCAATGGGTCCTGATCACCATGGACCAGGTCCACTTTCGTATTGGCCCATTTTATTTTCAGATCCGGAGCGGCAAGATCCGTCGGCATCGACCCGCCCCATAGAACCAAGCGCTCGATCCTCGTTTTGCCCAGAACAGACCAACGGCAAAGCGTTGCGACCCCTTGAGAAAAGCCGAGGGCTGATATCGGCACGTTAGAGGCACAATGCCCAGCCACATGGGCGGTTAACGCATCCAAGTGCGTGATCTGGTCCAGGATCTCGTTCTCTCTGTCCTCACGCGTCATCCACGTGGCGCCAACGCGTGAATGGGCATCATCCAAATAGAAACGAGAAAGCGCCTCCGGTGCAACGATCAGACTGTTGTCCTGCAGGCCTTCGAAATTCCGAAGGAAATAGCGTGCGAGCTGTCCGTAGCCGTGAAGCACGATCCAGATGGTTTTTGCATTTCGCGCATTTCCCAGCGAGTGATATCGAGCCGAACGTGGGACGGAGATGTGATGTTCTTCCACTATCCGGTCAGTAGCGCAAAAGGTCACCAAGAATTCTCGCGACTTTCTCCGCACTGGGGATCATGGCTGCCTCCAGCGTACTGTTGAGGGGAACCGCAGGCATATCCACTGCACCAATGGTATGTAACGGAGCATCGAGCTTTTGGAAGCACACCGCACCGATCTTTCCAGCAAGTGCTTGCGCGAAGGAATTGGTGAGTTGTTCTTCTGTTACCACAAGGCAACGGCCATGTTCATTCACCGCATTCATCACGGTCTCTTCATCCAGGGGTACAAGTGTGCGCAGGTCGATGATCGTTACGCGACCGGGCAGGTCGGTTGCAGCGGCTTTCGCCCAATACACTCCCATTCCGTAGGTGATAATAACTGCGGCTCGGCCCTTGTTGATCTGATCCTGATCAGCGCGTTGCACGATACGCGCTTTGCCGAACGGGATGATGTATTCCGGTGATGGCTCGATGCTCTTGGCATCCTCGGTGCCCTTGATCTTGCTCCAGTAAAGACCCTTGTGTTCGAGCATCACCACCGGATTGGGATCGTAGTAGGCTGCCTTCATCAATCCTTTCAGATCGGCCCCTGTGCTGGGATAGGCGATCTTGATGCCTTTGATATTACAGAGAACGCTTTCCACGCTGCTGCTGTGATACGGGCCGCCGCTGCCATATGCCCCGATGGGCACACGCACGATACAACTGACCGGATACTTGCCCATGGTGAGGTAACAGGAACGCGCTACTTCAGTGAACAGTTGGTTCAGCCCGGGCCAGATGTAATCAGCGAATTGGACTTCCACGATCGGTTTCAATCCGGCTGCGCTCATACCCACCGTACTGCCGATGATGAAAGCTTCCTGGATCGGTGTGTTGAACACACGGTGATCACCGAAATCACGAGCAAGAGTTGCCGCTTCGCGGAAAACACCGCCGAGTCGTGCGCCAACATCCTGTCCATAAAGGAGACAGCGTTTGTCTTCCTGCATCAGTTCGCGAATGGCGAAGAGTGCACAATCCACCATCACCGTGGGTTCGCGGTCCTTGGGTTCGCGTTCTCCTTTCTCCTCGGTAACGGGCGTGGGGGCGAAGTCGTGTGTGGTGAGGTCCTCAGGTTGCGGATCTTCGGCATTCCGGGCCAGGTCGAAGTCAGCCTTCACCGTGGCCGTGGCTTTTTTCTCCAACTCCTTCAAGCCTTCCAACTTGATACCGTGATCGAGCAGTTGTTGCAAGAACCGCGGAAAAGGATCTCGTTTACGGTGCTCAGCGAGGTCTGCATCCGAGCGGTAAAAATCCATGCGCACACCACTGGTGTGGTGGTTCAGCAAAGGCACTTTGGCGTGCACCAGAAAGGGTCGGCGCTCGGTACGCACAAGGTCGATCACCTCGTTCAGAGTTGAGTAACTGGCAAAGAAGTCCGTTCCATCGATGGTCCGGGTTTCCAGTCCGGGAAAGCCTTTCGCATACGCGGTCGCGTCGCCTTTTCGGAACTCGCTGGCATGCGCACTGATGTCCCATTCGTTGTCCTGCACCAGATAGATGATCGGAAGCTGTTTGAGCACCGCCATCTGAAAGGCCTCGGCCACTTCGCCCTCCGTGATACTCGCATCACCGAACGAACACACGACGATCGGGGGCTCTCCTTCCACATCATGAGGAATGCCAGCGCGTTCCTTGTACTGCAGACCGAGCGCAATTCCGGTCGTCGGTATTCCTTGCATACCTGTTGCGCTGCTCTGGTGGGGAATGCGCGGGAAGCCCTCGCGCTTCAAGCTGGGATGGCAGTAGTAGCTGCGCCCACCGCTGAAAGGGTCGTTGCGCTTGGCCATCAACTGGAGCATCAGTTCATACGGGCGTAAACCGATACCTAGAAGTATGCTGTCATCACGATAGTAGGGCGATACGAAATCCTGCGGCTTCAGCTGCAAACCGAGCGCGAGTTGAATGGCTTCATGGCCACGGCTGGTCGCATGCACGTATTTGCTCGTGAACTTGAAGTTCTCTTCATAGATCTCCGTCATGGCCTTTGCCGTGCACATCAATTCCCACGCCTTCAGCAGGGTTGAAGTATCCAGGGCATTGGAAGTGGACGAGGCGGGCTTCAGTTCGGGCATAATGGTTCTACAGGAACGGCCAAATTAGCTGTTGGACCGAAGGCAAGGTGGTGTGTGTCCCTGATACATTTGACCGCTAGAAAACCACATAGAACATGGAACGCACTTCCCACGAACTCGATCACCGCATTGTGGGTGATGACATGCAATGCGTGGAGATCACGCTTGATCCACAAGAGACCGTATTGGCCGAAGCAGGCGCCTTCATGATGATGGACGAAGGCATTGAGATGAAGACCATTTTTGGCGATGGCAACGGGCAGGAACAGGGTTTTCTCACCAAACTCATGGGTGCTGGTAAGCGTGTGCTAACCGGGGAAAGTCTGTTCATGACCACGTATACCAACCACTCGCAAGAGCGGAAAACCGTGTGGTTCGCTGCGGCATATCCCGGAAAGATCATCCCACTGGACCTGCGTGACTACGGTCAGCGGCTGATCTGCCAGAAAGATTCATTCCTCTGTGCAGCCAAGGGCGTAAGCATCGGCATCGCGTTCCAGAAGAAGATCGGTGCGGGCCTGTTCGGTGGCGAAGGTTTCATTATGCAGAAGCTCGAAGGCGACGGCCAGGTATACGTGCATGCCGGCGGAACCACGATCCAGAAAGACCTGAAGCCCGGCGAGCACCTGCGCGTGGACACAGGCTGCCTTGTGGCCATGACCAGCAATGTGGACTATGATATCCAGTTCATCGGCGGGATCAAGAACACGCTGTTCGGTGGCGAGGGTCTCTTCTACGCGTCCCTGCGCGGACCCGGCCACGTGTGGATCCAAAGCCTGCCTTTCAGCCGCCTGGCGGACAACATCATCAGCGCATCACCGAAAGCCGGCGGAAGCCGTAAAGGTGAAGGCTCGATCCTTGGTGGATTGGGCGGGTTGCTCGATGGGAACTGAGAACGAAGCTTGGGCCTTGTAGCTTGAAGGTTCAGGTTGGATCGAACACTTGAGGGAGTAGGCCAATTCGCCAAATTCAAGGATCGCACTTACAAGCCCATGGCCCGTGACTTAAAGCCTATGGCCAAGCCGCCGATCACGACTCTTTCTTCTCTCCACCATCAAGGGCAAGGAGGAAGCCCTGCACGGCCCATTGGACCACGCTGAACGCAAGCGCCCACCAAAAGCTATCCACACGGAAACCGTCGATGAGCCTTGCGGCCAGCAGCACCATGCCGGCGTTGATGGCCAATATGAAAAGCCCCAGAGTGACGATCGTTACTGGTAGGGTTAGTAGTACGATCAACGGGCGAACGAATGTGTTGAGCAAGCCAAGCACCACGGCAACGAAAAGTCCGGTGAGCCAGGAATCGG
>JANNYL010000615.1:0-1911 GCA_031410075.1 Flavobacteriales bacterium | reverse complement strand
CCCAAGGCCATGTTCTGCGCGCGGTTCCCGGGATCACCTCCATCACCTCCATCACCTGGAGCGAAATACAAATAGCCATCAGGACCGAAAGCGATATCTCCGCCTTTGTGGTTGGCATATGGCTGGGAGAGTTCCCAGAGCACCAGCTCACTGGTGCTGTTCGCAAGGTTCGGGTCACCGCTTACGCTGAAGCGCGAAACGCGCACACCACCATTTCCATTTCCTGTGCAGTAGTACACATAGAAAAAACCGTTCTGCGCATACTGCGGATGGAACGCCAGACCCAACAAACCTTGTTCGCCACCACCGCTATGCACAGGTCCCGAGATGTCCAAGAAGGGCGTTGTGAGTACCCCGCCTGTTGGCTGCAGGATCTTGATCGCGCCTGCTCTTTCCACAATGAACAGGCGACTATCACCACAGTGAGCTATGTCCACGGGGTTCGTGAAGCCGGACTTCACGGTCTCCAACTCAACCGTCACTTGGGCATGGAGCGCGCCGGCGAAAAGTGCGGGCAATAGAATTCCAAGCAGCGTTTTCATGGCTGAAAATTTTCGTGAACGGTATTATGAACGAGCAGTGCGGAGAAGAACTGCGAAGCGCTGCGATCTTACGTTCGATACGGAGCTACGTCCATGGATAATCGACGCAGCCTGCACGCACCTTCGGCCAATGGCCAATAATCATCGGCGCATTCACGATGAATAAATTCGCCGTGAGGAAGAGATCGGCTAGCGCGGTATGCCGATCCGATGAGCAACTCCCTTAACGCTTTTCCTTGGCAGCTCCCTCGCCTATATAGGTGTTCAACCATTCGAACACGGTCTTGTGCCATTGCATGGAATTCAGGGGCTTCAGCACCCAGTGGTTCTCGTTCGGGAAACGCAGGAATTGCGACGGAACGCCTTTCGCCTGCAGGGCTGTGAACGCACCTATACCCTGCTCTACCGGGATGCGGTAATCCAGATCGGAGTGGATCACAAGCATGGGGACCGACCAGTCCTTGGAGAAAAGCGCGGGGTTGAACTTGTCGAAAAGAGCAGGTTCCTTGAACGGCGACCCACCCTGATCCCATTCATCGAACCACATCTCCTCGGTTGAGTAACCCATTGAACGCGCATCGAACACACCGTCATGCGACACCAAGCATTTCCATGGCGCCTTCCAATTCCCAGCTATCCAGTTCACCATAAAGCCACCGTATGAAGCACCCAAAGCGGCCGCACGATCGCCATCCAGGAACGGATACTTGCCCAAGGCAAAGGCCCACCCTTTTTGCAGATCTTCCAGCGGGCGATCGCCCCAATGCGTTGAGATCGCATCGCAGAATTCTTGCCCGTATCCGGTTGATCCGTGGAAGTCGATCATCACAACGGCATAACCCGCACCAGCGTAGCTCGCAGGGTTCCACCGGAAACTCCAACCATCGCCAAAGCTGCCTTGGGGTCCACCGTGGATCAGGAAGGCCACTGGGTATTTTTTTCCTTCCACGTAGCCTGCGGGCTTCACCACATAACCGTGTACGGTCTCGTTGTTCCAACCGGGAAAGGAGAACTGCTCGTATGCGCCGAACTCCAGACGCCCCAATACCCTGTTAACGGAAGACAGGTTGGTGGCATCCACATCGATCAGCGTTGCTTTCGGCTTTGCGGCATAGAGCTGCGCCGGACTGCTCAAGGCACTCTTCAGGAACACAAAACCATTCGGTGTTTCAGCGAACGCGTCAATGTGTCCATCCTTCGAGAGGGTTGTAACAACACCCGACTTCACGTCGATGCGGAACAACCGTTGACATCCCAGATCGGCAGCGGTAACGAAGATGCTCTTGCTGTCGGCGCTCCATTGCATGTCCTCAACACTGCGGTCCCACGTGGTGGCCAGCGGTGTCACCTTGCCCGTAGCGATGTCGCG
>JANNYL010000614.1:0-4079 GCA_031410075.1 Flavobacteriales bacterium | reverse complement strand
GGGCTGGAGCGCGCGCCCCACGAAAGAAGAAGTGCGTGAGTTCGTGGACTCCACACGACTGATGAACAAAAGAGAGTTCACGGAGGCTTTCCCTGGTTGCGAGATCCGCACCGAGCGGTTGCTCTTCTTCATCCCGAAGAGCTATATCGCCATCCGCGGTTGACGGGAACTCCTTGGCGTTCGAGCGAAGATCCAAAGCACGTGATCGGAGACGCATTCGCGCTGAGGCGGAAGGTGGTCGTACATGACCGATCCCTTAAGCACCCGGCGTTTGGAGCGGGTGAGAACTTGGACCACCGCATGATGTCCTCCCAAACCACCGCAGTGGTCTCCCACGCTCCCCCGGCCTTGAGCCGGGATGGCGGGACTCTGCAGTCTATCATGTGAACGATGGAGCTCAGGGGTGCATGCGCTCCCCGCGCTCGAGCATCTCCATGAATTTCGCCAGGCGTTTCGCGCGTGTCTCCGGCTTCACGCTTTTCTCCATGCGGTGCAGGATGGAAAAACGGTTCTGGGCGTTCAATTCCTTGTAGAAGGCTCTCGCGCGCGGGCTTTTCCGCAACGCGGCGAGCAGGTCCTTGGGTTCCGTGATGGTGGAACTGGGGCTGTAAGCGCGGTCCCATTCGCCGTTGGCCTTCGCCACTTCCACGGCGGCGAGCCCAGCGGGCATCATGGCTCCGGCTTGGATCAACGCGAGCGCACGACCGCGGTTCACCTGGCTCCAGATGCTGCGCGCCTTGCGGGGCGTGAAGCGTTGCACAAAGGACAACCCATCGTACGCCTTGCGGATGGCGTCTATCCAGCCGTGGCAGAGCGCGGTTTCCACCGCATCATCGTAAGTGAGCGTGACCAGTCCGCTGTTCTTCTTGCCGATGCGCAACCAGACGCCGCTGTTCTTCGCGTGGTTCTTCTTGAGCCAGGCGTGCCACTCGCCAGAGCCGGTGAAGAGGTGTACCTCGGTCTCTTCGATGGATACGGTCCGCTTGGCCATTGTGCGAATTAAACCACCGCAGGGTGTCCACCCGAACCACCGCCCTCTGTCCGCTGCTTGCGAGGCCTTGCGAAGCGATAGCGGACGAACCTGCCGATCTGAGCCGTGAGCTGCCACCCCTCCTTGTCGCATATGTTCCGATCGCGCACTTGCCTGTTGAGGGCAGGGCGGAGCAAACGGTCACTGATCGGCGATCATCAGCGCAGCGTTCGAGCGGTCACCGTTCAGTGAGAGAACATTCACGCGGTAAGCGCCAGTAGGCAGAGAATGCCACACATCCAATTCGGTACGACCGATCGCACGGCGCACAAGGCAAAGGCGGCCTTGGGCATCGAATACCTCTACACGGTCCAGCGGCTGCGACGGTTCGGTGCGGATGAGGAAATGCGAGACCGCCGGATTGGGTTGCACGAGCACTGTCGGCTTCGTGGGGTGCGCGGGCACGGCCGTTGTCAGGCATTGCGGATAGAAAGTGCCAGGGCCGAAATAGACAGGCACATAGGTCGTTTCTGCAATAGTGGCTTCTCCTGGTGTCGACGCGATGTCCTGAACAGTTATTTCAGCTGGCAGGCTCAAGCTAGGGTGGGCCACTACACCGCAGTCAATGCAGGCCGATCCATCCGGTGCCAATCGGTGCAGGTACGCTTGGTCATAGAACCCGAAGCCGCTCACATACACCCCGGCAACGGCCAATGCACCATCGGTAAGTTCCACGATATCATTGCCGTAGGTCATCGTGCCAACGTACTCCGACCAAAGCAGATCACCATCCTCGTTGATCTTTACAACGTACGTGTGGCTCGCCTGTTCGGCAGAAGCGCCACCCGTCAGCAAGAAGTTCCCATCACTGGTCTTCGCTACACCTCGAAAAGACTCGTAGTCAGCGGTTCCGATCGCTCTGGTCCATATCACGGCGCCGTCCGAAGCCAGTTTCACGACGAGCCCATCGCCGGGAGCACTTTGGCCCAAGTTGTAGGTTGATCCAGCGATGATCAGTTCGCCATCCGCCGTTGCAGCGATGCCGCAGGGCTTCTCGTCCAACGAAGCGTAGTCCTTCGCCCACGCCACATTTCCATCCTCGTCCAACCGCGCAACGCGAATGCCCTGTACATCCTGGCATTCGAAGACCAATGCATAACCACCGCCGGGAACAGCGACCATATCGCAGATGCGAAAGAAGTTGGTGGGGAACGTGTGCTGCTTCGCCCAGATCACTTCACCGGTATCAGCGAATTTCACGAGGACGAACGACGTGGAGTTCGACAGGGCAGCACTTGCCGCCAAGTAGTTGCCATCCAGTGTGGGGCTTACGGCGAAGAACTCCGCTCCAGCGCTGGAAGCCCAGCCCCATTCGGCGAAACCTTGCGCATCGATCTTGGCCGCACCCATGACAATATCCCGCCCCCTGCCTACCACGATATATCCTCCGTCGGGAGTGGCAGCCAGATCATTACCGGAACCGCTCTGGGTGAAGTATGCGCTGCCGTAACCGACGTTGAACGAGATGTCGCCGTTGGGGTCGGCGACGATCAAGTAGCCGTTGCCGCCATTCACCCCGTTGGTGTACGAATACGTTGTGCCCACGATCGCAACCCCCCCGTTGGGCAGCGCAACAGCCCGGCGACCGTCGTCCGCTAAGCCGCCTCCGATGTGGACGCAAGCGGTATTGTATTGGGCATCGCCGCGTGCGGAAATGATCGTGGTGAGTAGGAGTGCGGTGTAGAGGCGAAATTGTTCCATGTGCTTTCGGGACCTACGAATTTGACGTGTGCGAATATCGTTTCAATTGACCGAGAACCACCGCAGTTCGTCCCGCTAAACCACCGCCCTTTGTCCGCCGCGCGCGCGGCCATGCGAAGCGATAGCGGATGGCATTGCGCAATTGATGCCGCCTTAGTTGTGGGATCAGGTGTTGCGCGGGAACACCTGCGACAAAGGGGGAGAAGGGGCAGGCGAAAACGAAGGAACGGATCAGTCTTCGGCGAGCACGATCACGAAATCTTCTTCCTTGAAAGAGATCTGGTCGGATTTGAGCGGATTGATCTTCACGCCGAAATGCTCGTCGGCATTGCTGGCATGTGCGGATATGCGGTAACCGATCGCTGTCTCGCCCTGTTGCGCCGCACTTTCGAGCACCGAATAGAAATCCATGGTCTTTCCGGGCTTCACGTATCGGCTCACCGGCTTGAGGTAGATCTCGGAACCTTCGGCCTCGAAGAGTACGTCGTAGACCTTCTTCAGGTCTTTGTTCTCACTGAGCTGGCTCAGCATGAGACTGATCAGGTTGTCGCCGACAATGAAGTCATCAGCTTTGGCGACGACGCCGAGGTCGCGGTTGCGAATGTCGAGCATCTCGGAAACGATGCTGTAATCCTTGTTGGCTTTCTCGCTGAGGTTGCGCAGGTGCAACAGGCAAATAAGCGTCTTGGCATCGCTCTCCTGCAGGTCGATATTCTGGTAGCTGAGCAGGATGATGTGATCGTAGTCTTCGGTCTTCAGGTTGACGAGGGTCATCTTGTCGATGATGTCGCCGCGCTGGAAGGTGAGTTTCTGACGGGTGAGCGATGCCTGCAGGTCAGCGATCTCTTCATCCATCTCGACCCCATCAGCGAGGATCATAACGAAGGATCCGGGGGCGACATAATTGTCGAGTTCTGCGATGATGCGTTTGCCTTTGTCGTTCCATCCGAGGATGAGGGTCTTCTCAACTTTGCCTGCTTCGCCCTCCATGAGGCTGAAGACGGCATCGTTGGTCTTGGGCGCAGGCTTGCCGCTGAGTGTGATGGTGTCATCGTCTTCAGAGATGGCGATCACGCTGTCGCCCGACTGGAAGACGGTATCCATCGGCGGGTTGATCATAACGTTGCCGTCCTTCTTGAAGATACCGATGACCGAAGAGGATCCGTAGGCCGAGAGGATGGTTTTGAAATTCTTTCCGGCGAGTGAGGGTTCCTCTTTGAAATAGATCTCGTCGCCCTCGAACTGCAGCAGTTCGCTGTACACTACGCTAAGTCCTGACTGGCGGCAGGTCTGGGCGGTGATGCGTGAGATGAGGTCGGATGAAAGGACGAAAACAGTCTCGTCGTTG
>JANNYL010000613.1:0-11533 GCA_031410075.1 Flavobacteriales bacterium | reverse complement strand
CTTACATTCTTTGAGCACGGGCAAGGTGATTACATCCACATCCTGCGAGGCAAAGAACCTCTCGGTCCCCTTCGTGCGTTGTTCGCTGAACCTTATAAGACGTTCTTGGCAAGTCGCCGGATCCCATCGGATTGGGTGCTGCCTTTGAATGTCTCGGAAAACTTCCCGACGCTTGCGAGCCAACTTCTTGACCTGCATCGGCGCGGAAATACGCAGATCATCCAGAACGACGGTAAGCCGTTGGTCTATATTTTACTGGAGGCGTTGGACATGTACGAGGTGCCAACTGCATTTTGGGGAGCATATATCGAGCACATCGTGAATGCGCTGCCTCACCCGCTCCAATTCCATTTCATCCTGAAACCGCATCCCAGTCAATCCATCCTTTCGTTGAAATTCACGGATGCACGCTGCAAGGAACTCGGCCTATCCTACACGCTCATGGACAACAGCGCTGCTACTAGCATTGCTGCAGAGATCGATTTCGCGCAGTACGCCGCGAATACCCGCCATGTTTTTTGCCTGGTTTCTTCAGCCTGTTTCTATCTATCCCAACTCTATCGTTCCACCAGAACGGAGTTTCATTACTCCACCGAATTCATGGAGAAGTGGATAGGTAGTGCACCGCCGCAATTCAAACGGCTCTTCGCGGAAATGAAACCACTTATCAAAGAAGTACTGGCCGAACGCTGCCACCCCTATTGATCAAAGCGTCCAGCCGTCATCCACGACGATATTCTGGCCGTTGATGTACGAGGAAAGATCGGACAGCAAATAGAGCAGCGTTCCACAGACATCCTGTTCGTTCAACATGCCTTTGGAAAGGGCGTGCTCCTTGTAGCGCTCCAGGAATTCGGGTGGCTGGCCTGCGAGAATACCACCGGGACTGATGGCATTGCAACGGATATTCAACCCTGCACAATAGCTCGCGATGTATTTCGTGAGATGGATGATGCCGCTCTTGATCACCGCGTATTCCACAGGCATGGTCATTTCGGTGCCGGCGTAGACATCGAATCGCGGCGCAACCACACCGTAGATGCTCGCCATGTTCACGATGTTGCCGTGGCCCTGTTTTTTGAAGTACTCGATGAAGCGCTGTGAGGCCAGGAAGTATCCACCTGCGTGCATGCCCAGGTTCTCGGCGAAATCAGCGTACTCGACCTGCTCGAAACGGCGCCCATAGTTGGCATTGCGCGGGTACGCATTGTTCAGCAGCGCATCCACTTTCCCGAACGCTCTTACACTCGCTTCGATCAATGCGTTGAGCGAATCCTTGTTCGTGATGTCCGTGGTCACGGCAACCAACTTGTCACCGAATCGCGCCGTAAGATCCGAAATGCTCTTGCAGGTGTGGTCGTTGTCCAATTCCGCGATCACCACGCGACCTCCTGCTCCGATAATCGCTTCCGTGAAGACGCTCCCAAGGCGACCTGCACCGCCGGTGATCACTACCACTTTGTCCTTCAGCAGTGCGTCCATCTCAATTGGTCTTCCGAAATACTGGCTTGATCGCCGCACCAACGAGGTGTTTCTCCACTCCATCCTGCAATGCGGCATCATAGACTTTCAACGCCTTTCGCGCTGCGGACAACGTCTGATCGAGTTCCGCGTCGCCATGGGCCATCGACAACGCCACCCATGGCATCAACACACCTTCCTTGATCATCTCTTGGCTCCACAGTGTTCGAAATGCAAGGGAAACTTGTCCGTCTTTGTCCTTGGCGGTGTAATAAGGCGAACATCCAAAACCGTGGGCAATGAACTGGTCCGCCACACCCGCTTCCATCGCAACTGCGTTCAGCCCTTCGATCAATAGACGACCATAGTTCCACAGGTGATCCGTGACCTGCAGCTCCTTGTAAATATCCACGGTCTTGTTGAAGGCTCCGAACGCGCTCATCTCACTTCCGTGGGTGGTACTGATCAGGAAAACACGTTCAGCACCCGCTTCGCGAATACCGCCCAGTTCCATGATCTCCTTCTTGCCAATGAGCGCCGCTAGCGCGAATCCGTTCGCCATACCCTTGCCAAAGGTGGCGAGGTCTGGTTCAACGTCGTAGACCTTCATCGCACCGTGCAGGTCCCACCTGAAACCGGTGATCATCTCATCCAGAACGAACACGGCACCGTGCGTATGACAAAGGGCCTTTACCTGATGCAGGAAGTTCGCGCTCTTGTTCGCACAACCAGCGCACGACTTTGGTTCCAACATGTTCGTACATAGCACGGAACATGGCGATACGGAAGTCGCGGGCTCCAGCATGACGCAAGCGATCTTCCCCGGATTCTCAGCGAAGAGCTTCTCCAGCGACGCGATGTCGTTGTACTTGAATTTCAGGCTGAGCGCCTTGTTCTCCGCAGGGATCCCCTTGTCCATGGGCGTTGTGCCGATGAACCAATCATCATAGGTGAAGAACGGCTGCTCGGCAGGCACGGCCACATGCGTGCGCCCAGTGAACGCACGTGCGAGCTTCACCGCAGCGGTGGTAACGATGCTCCCGTTCTTGGCGAATTTCACCTGATCGGCCCAAGGGAAAAGTGAAAGCATTTTCTCCGCCGCTTCCAATTCGGTGAGCGACGCGCGAGTGAGGTTGTTTCCCTTCTCGATCTCAGCGATGGCGGCCGCATTCACAGCTTCGTTCGCGTAGCCCAGTGTCACCGCTCGAAGACCCATGCCGTAGTCGAGGTAGCGCTTTCCATCCGCATCCCACACATACGCGCCCTTGCCTCGTGCGAGGATGGGCGGCGCGTTGGCAGGATACTGGTCATCGCCACGACTATACGTGTGGGCGCCACCAGGAATGGCCTTGTGCAGGCGATCGGAATAGTTCATTGTGTAAATCCCGATTGGAACGCAGATAACGCGGATCCAGCAGATAGCCGCAGGTCAGAATTGATGAGGCGTTCGGTGCACCCCTCAGTGCAACCAAATACGGTACTATCAGCGTTCATCATTGTGATCAGCGTCATCCGCGTTCCATTCAGATCAGCGTTCTACGTGCAATTTCATCAGCGCTTCAATGATCGTGAAGTCGGTGAGGTCATCCACTTCGAACGATTTCCACTTCGGCATTTCATAGCCCAAGGTGCGATCATGGTAGAACGACTTGCGCTGCTTCAGCGTGCTGGTGCGAGCGATGTACATGCTGCCTTCGAAGAAGTAGACATCATCGATCTCCTGCCGGCGCAAGAAGTGGAACGTGTCTCCTTGATAGGGTGAGATGATGTGGTCTTCCCGCTTATGCGCAAGGAACACTGGATGACCGCTCTCGCTCCTGCACACGCCAACGATGCTCTCCGCTTGTTGTGTGGCGAGAAGCATATCCATGGCACCGATCACATCGTTCACATCGCGCTGCGGCGAAGTGGCTTCCAGCATGCAGACCAGATCGAACTGCTCACCCTTTTGTTCGAACCAGTTCAGAGCGTGAAGCACAACGTCCATCGAACTAGCGCTGTCCGTCGCCAGTTCATTTGGTCGCATGAACGGAACTTCAGCCCCGTAAGACCTCGCCACATCCGCGATCGCTTCATCATCCGTGGAAACAACGACACGGCCGGGTGACCGTTCAGCCGCCTTCAATGCGGTTTCGATGGTCCAGGCGATCAACGGCTTCCCCAACAACGGACGGATATTCTTTCCGGGCAAGCCCTTGCTCCCCCCGCGAGCTGGTATGAGGTAAAGCGTTCGCATCACGCTACAACGTGGAGCTTACGCGTATCGTGGATGGTGCGCATGGAGCCGATCACGCTGTCCTGTTCTTCACGAGTGATCGTCACCGAACTTGGCAAACTGATACCTGCTTGTGAAAGTCGCGTACTCACTTCGAATCGCTGGCCGGGCAGGATGTACTTCGTGTAGGGCGGCATTTCGTGGAGCGGGTAGAACAACGGCCGTGTTTCCACACCGTTCTTCATCATCTTCTCGATCAACTCATCGCGTTTCATACCGAAGCCCTCGCCGATCAGACACGAGTACAACCAGAATCCATTGAACGCCCATGTTTCCTCCGGTGGAAGCCCGATGTCGCCGAGTTGCGAAAGCCCTTCATTGTAGATCGCGGCGAGTCTGCGTTTGGCCTGCACGAATTCATCCAATCGCTCCAGCTGTGCCACGCCAATAGCCGCCTGCACATTGGTCATACGGTAGTTATAGCCGACCATTTGATGCCAGTAACGCTTCTGCTTGTCCATGCCGTGATCGCGCAGAACGATAGCACGATCGGCAATCACCGGATCACGGAAAAGCACCATGCCACCTTCTCCGGTTGTGATCGTTTTATTGCCGAAAAAGCTGAAGGTCGCGGCATCACCGAAGCTGCCGACAGGCCTGCCTTTGTACAACGCACCCAGTGCTTCAGCAGAATCTTCGACCACGAAGAGGTTGTGCTTCTTCGCGATCGCCATCAACTCATCCATCCGGCACGGATGCCCGTAGAGATGCACAGGCATGATCGCCTTGGTCCGCGGCGTGATGAGCTTTTCGACCTCAGCGGGATCGAGTGTCCATGTGATCGGATCCACATCAGCGATCACGGGTGTTGCGCCGGCATGGATGATCGTGTTGATACTGGCAGCGAACGTGAGATCGGGAACGATGACCTCATCACCCTCACCGACGCCCAGTGCAACCAGAGCCAGGTGAATGGCCACTGTGCCATTGCTTACCGCGAGCGCATGCGGCATAGCGCAGCGTTCCGCGAATTGCGTTTCGAACTTCTTCACGTATGCCCCTTGCGAACTGATCCAGCCGGTCTTCAAGCACTCGGTGACGTATGCGAGTTCGTTGCCATCCAACTGCGGTGACATCACCTGTATCCGATGCGCGCGACGGGTGCTCGCGAAGTCCACAGGCACGCCTTGTTCATCGAGCAAGGGAATGTGCCGCACGGTTTCGTTCAACTTCGCCTGGATGTGTTCCACGGGTGTGGTAACCGGCAGTGCGGTGAACTTGCGCTGCACCACATCGATCAAGGGGTGATCAAGTGTTCGTCCTGCTATCAACGCCCTGCGGATATCCCCATCGGTGAGCACTCCGATCAACACCCCTTTGGGATCCACCACGAAGCAAACGCCTTGGGCGTTCCGATCGATCACCGAGAGCGCATCGCGGATCGTGAGCGTGTCGCGGATCAGGAGTTCAGCGATGGAAGGACTATGGCTCATGAGGAACTGGTGGCATTGAACAACAAGGATCCCATGCGGCGAAGTTCGGCAGCAGAACACTTCTTTGTTTCCAGAACGTGCACCGCATGCTTCGCTTGGTCCATAAAGGGCAAGAACCAGTAGCCTTCATCAAATGTGCGGTTGTTGTCCACCAGCCCATCATTGTCACTGTGATGAACGCACCGCACGTATGGTAGCAACTTCAGGGTTGAAGCAGCAAGGTCGAAGCCCAAGGTTTTTGCGGAAACCTTCATGTGCGCCGTGTCGAAGAGCAAACCGATGCGAGCGTCTTTCACCTCGGCTATTAATTTCAGTTGTTCGCCTGCTTCGACACACAAAAGCGGGTTCGTCCCATCGGCATACCGGTTCACCTGGGCCAACACGTTGTTCTCGAGCAGAAATCCCGTTGGAAAGTCCCGTGTAAGCGACAAAACCTCATGAACCGATGCGATGAAATGCGACCAGTTCGCTTCACGATCAATGCGTTGGACCTGTTCGAGTTTTCGACCCAACTCACTGGGCTTCGGATCCACACAGAAACCGGAATGTGCACTGAAGAACGGCGCACCCACGGCATGGCTCATCGCGATCCCACGAACACAATGATCGATCGAGCGGCGACGATTTTCTTCGTTGGTAGAACCTAGGTTGAGAACGAACGGATCTTTTGGCGCGGGGAAGTAGTTGTGTGCGAACCGACGCATGGGCGCCTCGTGGAAAATGTGCTCCATGTCGTCGTGGAACGGCATTCCGCTGCTGAATTCCAAAGCCATGAATTCGCGGTCGGCACTCTTGATCATTTCCTCAACCCCCATGCCCATGAAGGCCAACGAGCTCATCACCGCTTCTCGCTTCGGTGTCAGATCACAGGTATAAAAGCTGTTGCGCTCGTTACGCAGATCGAGAACGAAGCCATACCGTTTATAGAGCGCGATCGCGGATGCATTGTCATTATCCACCGAGAGCTTGATGCGTTGCACACCGCAGGCTCGCGCACTGTCGAGGAGCAGCTTCATCATCCAAGCACCGAAGCCTTTGCCCCAATGCTTCTGCTGCACGGCGATGCCCAGCCACAAGGTTCCATCCTCTACATCGAGGTGGCCATAGGCAACAGGGCTTCCTCCATCCATCCACAGCCATGTGCTCAAGTGGTTCTTGAGCACATCGAACGGTCGCGTATCGAAGTAGCGGAAGGTCTTCAGCGAATCACCCGCTCCATCAAGGAATGAACGAAGCAATGCTGCGTCATCGATGGAAATGCGACGTTGGGCCATGGATCAGTTTTTGACCAATTCCCATGTAAAAGCCTGATCCGCGTGCACATCCGCGATCAGCGTCTTTCCAACAAGCTCATCCAAATGCTTCGGTGCAATGCCACTGGCTGGGCGTTTGAAGCCGATGTCATCCAACTTCAGGACCGTACCTGCGGACAAGTCACGCGTTGCGACCATACTTCGCCGCATGCCGAACGTGTTCATCTTTTCCCGTTCACTGGGGCGCTTGATCCCGTCGCCCAAACACTTTTCGATATCACGAATGCCGACGACCAATTGCCTGAACGCCTCGGGCTCCAAGGAACTCGAGTGGTCCGGACCGGGCAAATTGTTGTCCAAGGTGAAGTGCTTCTCGATCATCTCTGCGCCCAACGCGACCGCCGCGAAGCACGCATGGTTGTTCGGCACATGGTCACTGTAGCCTACGCGCACCTTCATCTCATCGCGCATGGTGAGCATCGCGCGGATGTTCACGTCCTCCACACGCGACGGGTAATCCGTGTTGCATTGAAGCACCACGAGGTCTTGGTTCCCTGTACTGCGGATCGCCTCGACCGCTTCTTTCACCTCAGCCATGTCCGCCATACCCGTGCTCACGATCATGCGCTTGCCGTAGAGAGCGACTTGCTTGAGGAAAGGCAGTTCAACCAGTTGCCCGCTGGCGATCTTGAAGGCATCCACATCAAGCCCATTGAGCAGTTCCGCATCTTCCGGGTTGTAGGGGGTGCTCATGAAATCGATCCCCACCTTCTCGCAGTGAGCTTTGATAAGCGCAAAGGCATCCCTGTCCAGTTCCAGCTTCTTCAGCATGTCGAACTGACTCTCGGTCTTGTCCGTCACCTCCAGCTGGTAATTCGCCTTGGGTGAAGCGGCCGTCACGATCTTTTCCGCCCGGAATGTCTGGAACTTTACACAATCCGCGCCCGCTTCCTTCGCCTTCTCGACAAGTCGCAGGGCCATGTCAACACTACCGTTGTGGTTGACACCGGCTTCGGCGATGATGTAAACGGGTTCCATTCGGGCGTGCAAGTTATTCCCGATGCCCGTGGCAATGCAGGTCAACTGGAACCATCCTCAAAATGGTGAAGGACATCTATCTTTCCAACGTCTTGGGAACATGAACGGAAGCCTGCGGTCCTTACTTATCCGTATAGTGTGGATGTCTGCTGTACCGTGCGCGGCACAGCAGAACAACCATTGGTTCCTTGGTCACTTCGTAGGCATCGATTTCAGCGGTGGAACAGCTACGCCGACGACCGGTGCGCTCGAAACGCTTGAAGGCACAGCCGCGATCTCCGATGCGGGCGGGGATCTGCTTTTCTACACCGAGGGATCAACGATCTGGGACAGGTACGATAACGTGATGCCCAACGGGAGCGGCTTGTTGGGCGGGTCGTCCTCCACCCAAGCCGCGCTCATCGTACCAAAGACCGGTGCCTGCGGCGTCTTCTACGTGTTCACTACGCAGGACCATCTTCAAACAGGGGATTTCCGCTATTCCGTGGTCGATATGTGCCTTAACAACGGCAACGGGGATGTGATCAGCGGACAGAAGAACATCCTGATCGAAACGCCCTGCAGTGAAAAGCTCACGGCCGTGCCGAACGGGAGCGGCACGGGTTACTGGATCATCACCCATCGGTTGGGTACCGCCGATTTCTTGGCCTATTCGTTGACCGCCGGAGGGTTCGACCCCGTTCCGGTCATCTCTTCGGTCGGTTCAATACACGACTTCGGAGCGATGATCGGGCCGCTCAAGGCCTCCCATAACGGACTCAAGCTGATCTGCGAGAAGACCTTTTTCAGTTCCTGTGAGCTGTTCGATTTCGACCCGAACACAGGTGTTGTCAGCAACGCCCAGGATCTTTTCAACCTCTACGGATTGTCCAACGGACTGTACGGGGCGGAATTCAGTCCGAACGACCAGGTGTTGTACTTGGCCACAACCTTCGCGGTGAACCTGGTGTACCAGATCGACCTCGTCGGGGCCCAGCTCACTGTCATCAGCGATCCGGGATTCTCCGGCTACGAGTACGGCGCTTTGCAGCTCGGCCCGGATGGTCGCATCTATCTGGCCCGCAAGGACCACCCTTTCCTGGATGTGATCACCGACCCGGATGTCGTCGGTTCTGGTTGCGGCTTTTTACCAGAAGGCTTCCTCCTCGCCTCAGGCACCACATCGGACATCGGAATGCCCTGCTTGATACCCTCTACGGTCCTGTCCTCGCCTCCCGAGCAGATACTCTTCTCGCTCGGGGTGGATACCAGTTTTTGCGGTGCGGACCCCTTCGATCTTCAAGCTCCGGTCACCTGCAACGCGGTCTATGAATGGCAGGACGGATCGTTCGCACCGACGTTCACGGTGAATTCACCCGGAACATATTGGGTGCAAGTGACGAATGCCTGCGGTCTTGGGCGCGACACCATTGAAGTCACCGCACTGGGAGAAGTGGTCGTGGATCTGGGACCGGACACAACTCTCTGCACGACCTCGTCGATCGTGTTGAGCGCACCGGTAGTCGCAGATAGTGTGCGCTGGCAGAACGGAGCGACCACGTTCGATCTCCAGACCTATGGTCCAGGGGTCTATTCTGTGGAGATCTTCAGCGGTGGTTGCGTGGGTATCGACAGCTTGACCATCACAGAAGCACCCTTGCCGGTCGCGGACTTCGAAATGGAACCGGTCCCCTGTTCGTATTCCGCGGATCTCATCCAAACCTCCTCCTTCACTGATGCATACTACTGGGATCTCGGTGATGGCACGGTCAGCAACGCCTTCTCGCCTAGCCACCAATACAGCGGGCCAGGACAGTTTACGATCGTACTGACGGTATCCAATGACTGTGGTACGGACTCCACCTCGCAGGTGCTGGATCTCGCGTACCCGACCCTCAGCATCCTCGGTCCCACCACCGTTTGCGACGATTCCCCTCTTGTGTTCAGCGCCTTGCTCAACGGAGCGCAAGTCTCCGCGACCACTTGGTCCACCGGCGATTCCACTACGTCTATCAACTTGGCAGTCGATGAGGATACGGAGTTGAGCGTGGTCGTTATCGGAAGCGATGGATGCACGTATTCCGACACCTTGACGATCGACGTGGTCGGCCTGAGCGGTGCCGCGGGCTTCTATGTGCCGAACGTCTTCTCACCCAACGGAGATGGCATCAATGAGCGCTTCTCGCCGGTGAGCCCCAATGCCTCGATGTTCAGCGAGATGACCATCTTCAACCGTTGGGGAAAGGAGATCTTCCGATCCACCACATTGTCAGATGCCTGGGACGGTTCCTTCGAAGGATCCAAAGTACCGGACGGCACCTACGTGTACATCGTTCGTTGGAAGGACAGCTGCACCCAGGTCAAGAACGAACGCGTTGGGCACGTTACGCTCCTGCGTTGATCAAAGCCGCCAATCGGTCGGCTTGTACCCGACGCTCGTAAGCGCGTGCACCGGCAGCCGGGACTGCCGGGTCCGGTGATCCGATCCGCTGAAGCAGCCAGTTGCCCAGTTCCACTGGCCGGTCTCGTGAGAACATCATCCCTGCTCCACATGCGTCGATGATGGCGGCGGCATCCCCATTCGCCGGACCGATCCCTACTACCGGCCTTTGCATACCGATGTACTCGAAGAGCTTGCCCGTGAGGATACGTTCCTCTCCTGCCCCACCTGGAATAACAAGCAACAGCATATGCGCTGCCGCCATTTCGCGCAACGCCTCATCGTGCGGCACCGTAGCCACCCACGTACAAAGATCCCCTACGCCGGTCGCCTCGGCCATTCTCCGGATCTCCGTTGCAACGCTCCCCACGAAACGCAATTCGATCGGCTTGGCGACCTGACCACGGATCGCGGCTATCGCCTCGAAGAAGACGCGAGGATCATAGCTACCAGCCATCGTCCCAACGTATGTGATGCGGAACCGGTCACGATCCAGAGCGGGCTTCGCTATGCGAGCTACGTCCGCCTGATCATATCCATTGGGGATCACTGTGATCTTCTCCTCCACCTCTTTTCCGTAGCGCGATCCGAACGATCTCTTCATGGAGGGCCCCACGACCACTATGGCATCAGCCCTGTGCATCACTTGCGCTTCCCAGCGCTTATCGAGCCGCTCGGCCCGTGGACCTTTCATCAATTCCTTCGTGAAGTAGATGTCCGTCCACGGATCGCGCAGATCGGCGATCCATCGCAACATTGGAAAACGCTTCTTGAGTTCAAGCCCGATCAACTGCGAACTATGCGGAGGCGAAGAGATCACGATGGTTCCGATCTTCTCGCGTTCGATGATCTCCGCAGCGGCCTTTACCGCATGCTTCACCCACCCACGACGCGCATCGGGGATCATCCAATTGCCGCGCACCCAGCGCATGGCACGTCGCGCCATGCCTTCTCGCTCCGCCCCAGCGAAACCAGCATGCGGCACAGCGTTCTTTCCGCCGATGGCCGCGAGAATGCGCAATGGCTCGAAGGACTTCGTTCGAATAACCTGCACTTCCCTCGGAACTTCGATGAGGAGAGAAGGGTCCACGATCGGATAACTCGCCTGATCAGGATCAACGGTGAGCACAAAGGGTTCTACGCCGAACTCCGGCAGGTACTTCACGAACTTCAACCCACGCTGCACACCGGCGCCGCCGCTGGGAGGCCAGTAGTAGGTGATGAAGAGGGTCTTCTTCATTCCACTCAGGCCACAGTGCTCGAAGTTCTGCGGAAGGACATTCCCAAGGTGACCAACACAAGAACAAGTAATAGCCAGGAACTGATGGATGCCAGTGATGCGTAATTGTTGAAGGCCTTGCTCACAATGTGGAATCGCACTTCATGCTCTCCTGCTGGAACGCTCATTGCCCGCAACACGTAGTTGGCACGTGCATAACTCGCTGGTTGTCCATCGATCTCGGCGACCCAATCGGCACCATACCAGATCTCACTGAAGACAACAACACCACCGGCCGCGCTCTTCACAGAGTAAATGAGCTCGTTGGCTTTGTAGCTCTTGAGCGTGACGCGGGCAGTGCTATCGGTCTTGGCCGCCGATGCGTCTAGGTCTTTCGCAAAGCGCTCATCTACGAGTGCCGTCCGTGCAGGATCG
>JANNYL010000612.1:0-2586 GCA_031410075.1 Flavobacteriales bacterium | reverse complement strand
ACTTTCACCGCCTGTTCCGAATGCGGTCACTTCTATCACTCAATCCCTACTTCCGACGTTATTGGGGTCGCATGGCGCTCGGGCTGCTCTTTGTTGGGCTGAGCAGCTTGTTCTCGGTATTCGCGCCTCAAGTGATCCGCGAAGCCTTCGATCTGATCAAAGCGGGGATCGACCAGCGCGCGTTGCCGGTGGGATCACGATCGTTAGTGGTACCCGAAATGTTGGGACGATGGGTCGGCTGGACCGGTTTGGACCTGAAGGCTCATACGGAAGGCATCTTGGATAATGCTCAACTGGAGGACAACATTCTTTGGTTCGCAGGATTCCTGGCCGTGTTGTTCATCCTGTTCACGCTGCTGCAAGGATTCTTCATGTTCCTGATGCGGCAAATGATCATTGTGGTAAGTCGCTTGATCGAATACGACCTGAAGAACGACGTGTTCAACCACTACCAGCGCTTGGATCGTGCGTTCTACAAACGCAATAGCACTGGCGACCTGATGAACCGGATCAGTGAGGATGTCGGCAAGGTGCGCATGTACATCGGCCCTGCCATCATGTACATCCTGGGCCTTATTGTGCTGAGCGTGATGATCGTTTGGGTGATGTTGGATGTGAACACGGAACTCACGCTGTATGCGCTGGCGCCACTGCCATTGCTGAGCGTTGCCATTTATTTCGTGAGCGATCTCATGAACAAGCGAAGCATTGCCGTTCAAGAACAACAGAGCAAACTGAGCACCGCGGCTCAAGAGAGCTTCAGTGGTATCCGGGTGATCAAGGCCTATGCGAAGGAAAAAAGCAGCATTGCCCGATTCCGTGAAGCAGCCGATGAATACCGTGTTCGCAGCCTTGCCCAATCAAAGGTGGATTCGCTCTTCATGCCCGCCATCATGGTATTGATCGGTTTGAGCACCATTCTGGTCATTTTTATCGGTGGATTGATGTTGGTGAACGGCTCTTCCTCAGTAACCGTTGGCAACATTGCGGAATTCGTGATCTACGTGAACAAGTTGACGTGGCCATTCGCGAGTTTGGGATGGATCACCTCGCAAGTGCAACAGGCGGCAGCGAGCATGACGCGGATCAATGAATTCCTGGACACCGAACCTACCATTACTACCGAGGCCGATGAACTAGGGACGATCAACGGAGCCATCGAATTCGACCATGTCTCGTTCACCTATCCGGAAACGAACATCCAGGCGCTGAAGAACGTGAGTTTCAAAATACCTGCAGGTGGAACACTCGCCATCACCGGACATACCGGCAGCGGCAAAACCACCATCGCGGAGCTGATCGGTCGCTTGCACGATGCCACGAGCGGTGAAGTGCGTATAGACGATGTGCCCATTCAGCGCATCGATATCGAGAAATTGCGCAGCCAGCTGGGCTACGTGCCTCAGGATGTTTTTCTCTTCAGTGATAGTATCGCGAACAACATCGGGTTCGCGATGGATAGTCGTCCTTCTTCAGCGGATCCGGGCGGCCCACTAGCGCAGATCATCCAAGCGGCCGGGTTTGCCCAGGTTCATGAGAATATCGAGGCTTTTCCAAGCGGTTATGACACTCTGCTTGGTGAGCGGGGGATCACCCTCAGCGGCGGGCAAAAACAGCGCGTGAGTATCGCACGAGCGTTGGTACGCGAGCCGCGCATTCTGCTATTCGATGATCCTTTGAGCGCCGTGGACACCGCTACCGAAGAAGCCATTCTGCGAAGGCTGAAAAAGGTAATGAAGGACCGTACAACCATCATCATCAGCCATCGCATCAGTGCGATACAGGCTGCTGACAATATCCTTGTGCTGGACCAAGGGCGCATTGCGGAGCAAGGAACACACACTGAGCTTCTTGCGCTTGGCGGCCTTTACGCCCAATTGAACGAGGAGCAAATGTTGGAGGAGCAGCGGTGAACTGAACGCCAGTCTGGATCTCACGCAGGTAGTCATTGAAATTTGCAGAAGTCCATCGCTCTTATACCTTTGGGATAGGTCCTTCGCCAATAGGACCTTGTACAACATGGCCGATGATCGCGAGGATGTGTTCTCGAAAGTGGTGCGGGCAGGTAAGCGAACGTACTTTTTCGATGTGAAGAGCACGCGTGGCAAGGATCTCTTCCTGACTATAACGGAGAGCAAGAAGCACACACAGGAAGACGGCAGCGCGCATTACGAGAAGCACAAGATCTTCCTGTACAAAGAAGACTTCGACAAGTTCCTTGATGGGCTGCACGATTCAATTGCCGAGATCGATCGGTTGAAAGGATCGGGCGATTTCATGAACGGCCCTTCCCCTATGCCAGGCGAACGAGCCACCGAAGGCAAACAACTGAACAAGGACACCCCGCCGGATGCTGGAGCCTCGTTCAACGATCTCGATTTCGAAGATCTTGGGCGGAAAGACATTTGAGCTTTCGCTTCCGGCCCCTAGCCAAGGGCTTAACAGGTTGACGAGCCAACTATCCCGATAACACAAGCTTGAGAAACAAGAAAGCCCCGAATGGGGCTTTCTTGTTTCTGGGGTGGATGACCGGGCTTCCGCATCTACGCTTTGCTACGTGCGGGACAGGTTTCTTCACCGGTTTGC
>JANNYL010000611.1:0-17262 GCA_031410075.1 Flavobacteriales bacterium | reverse complement strand
CCTGTTTGCTGTCGCACACGGATTTGAACGCGGCGCGGATCGCGACTTCCGTCTTTCCAAAGCCCACATCACCGCAGACCAGTCGATCCATCGGCGTGGCCTTTTCCATGTCGCGCTTCACGTCCTGCGTGGCCTTCAACTGGTCGGGTGTGTCTTCGTAGATGAAGCTCGCCTCCAGTTCGTGCTGCAGGTAGTTGTCCGGCTGGAAGGCGAAGCCCGGCTTGCTCTTGCGTTGCGCGTAGAGCTTGATCAGATCGAACGCGAGCGCCTTCACTTTCGCCTTCGTGCGCTCCTTCAGGTTCTTCCACGCGGGGCTACCGAGCTTGCTCACGTTCGGTGCTTCGCCCGCTTCCTCGCCGCTGAACTTGCTGACGCGGTGCAGGCTGTGGATGCCGACGTACAGGATGTCGTTGTCGCGGTAGATCAGGCGGATCGCCTCTTGCATCGAACCGCCCGCGTCGATCTTCTCCAGTCCGCTGAAGACGCCCACGCCATGGTCGATATGCACTACGAGGTCGCCGGGCTTCAGTTGCGTGAGCTCCTTCAGCGTGAGCGCCTGCGAGTTCTTGCGGAAGCCTTCCTTCAGCCGGAAGCGGTGGTAGCGCTCGAAGATCTGGTGGTCCGTGTAGAGCGCCAGCTTCAGCTCGGGATCGATAAAGCCTTCGTGCAGGTCGAGCACCAGCGGCGTAAAGGCCACTTCGTGCTCCATGTCGTTGAAGATGGAGTAGAGGCGCTCGCTCTGCTTCGCGCTGTTGCACGCGATAAGGTTCGTGTAGCCCGCGTTCTGCTTGTTGTGCAGGTCGCCACTAAGGACCTTGAACTCTTTCGCGAACGTCGGCTGCGGCCGCTGTTGGAAGTCGACAACGACATCAGCGTGCTGCTTCGTGGTTTCTGGAGCAACGGTGCTCTTCCAGAAGATCTTCCTGAAGCCGAGCAGCCCTTTGATCAATGCGCCATCCGTAGCGAGCAGATCACCAGGTGTCGGATGCTTGTCCTTATCGGGAAGTCGCTCGTAGGACTCTCCAAGGAGCTTCAACTGTTTCGTCGCCGCGTCACCGATGGCCTGCAGATCGCGCAGCCAGATCGTGGCGTTCTCCGGCAGTTGCGCGAAGAAGAGTTGTTGTCGTGCGGCGTCCTCGTCCTGCAGGTCGGGGACGATAATGGCTTCGGCAAGGCGCTCCACGGTCAACTGGTCCTGCGGATCGAAGCGCCGAACGCTTTCCACGGTGTCGCCGTAGAGCTCGATGCGGTAAGGCTTGTCGCTGCCGTAGCTGAACACGTCCACGATGCCACCGCGCACGCTGAACTGGCCGGGCTCATACACGAACTCCACACGCGAGAAACCGGTCTCGAGCAGCCATTCCTCCAGCGTGTCGATGGGCAATTCTTCGTTGCGCTTGATCGACAGCGTGTTCTTCTGCATCACTTCGCGGCCCACGACCAGGGGCACGAGCGAATCGGGATACGTGACGATGATGAGGTGCTCCGGCTTCTTCATCAAGACCTCCAGCACCTCGGTGCGGCTCACGCGCTCGCCATCGTGGTGGCCTTCGGGATCGTAAGGCGATCGCGATGGCGCAGGGTAGAAGAGCATGTCCTCATCCTTCTTCGCGTTGCGAGCCTCCTTGTCCCTCCCGCGCAGTGCTTCCAGGTCGTTGATGAAGTACGCAGCCTCTTCCTTGTCGGTGAGTACGAAGACATGCACGCCCTTCATCCGGTCGATGACCGAAGCGGCGATGAGCGCTTGCGAAGAACCGATGGTGCCGGCGATCTGCACCCGTGCGTTGGCGGGTTGCAAACCTTCAGCGATGCGCGCGACGCGCGCATCGCTACGGAAGAGGGAGAGGAGGTCGGGGAGGGAGGTCAGTGTCTGATTCATCTACTTCTATCTCGTTTCCTTCAGCTTGCCCTCCTCGTACACCTCGACTTTTTCCAGTTCCCCGTCTGGCTTGTAGTAACGCCACTCACCAATAGGCACCGGCAGGCGGAATGGTTTCATCTCTTCGGTCAATGGCCCGGGTTCATAGTGTGCTTCGAGTTGGACCTGTCCGCTTTCGTACCATTCTGTCCAGTCGTTGAATGCGCGTGATCCGTAGTGCCAGTATTCAAGGGCACGCTGGCCGTTCGCATAGTAACACGTGAGCAGTTCGAGCGTATCCGTTGAAGGATGCCACCTGGCCCGGAGTTGACCGTTCGGATGGTATGATTCGCTCGAGATCCATGCCAATGAACCGCCACGGTTCGATGTGTTCTTGACCTTCAGCTGCCCCTGTGCGTAGTACTCGGAGGTAATCATGCTATCCCGGTGGATCACGTGTCTGGTGAGCAACAAGCGCCTCGATTGATCAGCGTAGATCTCAATGGTCGTTGGGTAGTCGAACTGAACACGATCGTCATATGCGGACCGCGCAACCCAAGTGCTGTCGAACGGCCAGTCGATGGAGGGATAGCCGTTCGCATTCGCAGTATCACTGGAGATGAACTTCAGGATGGTCTGGCTCTGTGCTCGAACACAGATGCAAAAGCAACAAGCCAGAACAAGGTGGTTCTTCATGGACGCCAAAATGCCCGAAACCCGGTGCCGCATATTCGGGGCATCGGGTTCGGGAACGGGTGCGAAGCTAAGGCTACCGGTCGGGTGTCTTCGTCAACCGGTCCAGTTCGGACAGCAGATGCGGCATCCGGAATTCGCCGTGCATGCTTCGTGCATGATTAGCAGCTTGTTCCAGCGGCATGCCCATCGCCGTCACGTACAACGGCTTCGCGCTGGCTCCGCGCAACACTTCTGCCTTCAGTTGATGCACCGTGGCGAAGTTGGTCTTGGCAACCCCGATCACTGGCACACGACCATCGAGCGCAACGTGGAAGTGCGCGCCCAGTCCCGGTAGCCCCGCATCGTCCAACACAACGAAGCCGTCCACGATGATCGCCTCCACGTTTTCCAATGGAATGGTCTTCAGCAAACTGAGGATGCACGGCAGTTCGCGCTTGTAGAAGTGCCCCGGTTCGTAGTCCGCGACGCCGTCGATGGTCTGGCTGTGGATGTTCACCGGTACTTGATCGGACCAGTCACGGAAGGCGATGCAGACCGTCTTGGCGCGATCTCCGGAATAGGCGGTGTCGAAGGCGAGGATCATCGCGCAGCGGAAGACCAGTTAGTCCTTCACAAACCGCACCGTCTCCACCCCATCCACCGATGCCATCCGCACCAAATACATGCCGGGCAGCAGACTAGAGACATCCACAACAAGGCCGTTCCCAGCGCGCCGCTCCGTGCGTACCGCGCACCCATGCGCATCGAGGAAAGTCAGCACCACCGGGGAGGCATCATCGCGTTCAATGCGCACGATATCCGTGGCCGGGTTCGGCATCAGCCGCGCACGGTTGGAGATCACCGGAGCGATCCCTGTATTGATCACCTGCACGGTGGCCGAAGGCGCGGACACGCAGCCCAGCCCATCGGTAACGATCACGTGGTAGTTCCCCGGCTCGCTCGCGGTGATGCACGGCGTGTCTCCATCCGGCAGCGGCTCATCGTTCACGTACCACTGCACCGTGCCGCTGGTGTTGGTACATAACGACCCGCCCGTCTCTGTGATCACAGGGATCTCTGCGATGTTCGGACAGCTCACCTGCGCACGGAAGATGTCCCCGTTGTTGCAGCCGATCACGATCGCGCCATCCACCCACGTCGCGTCGCCAACGCTGGCGTTCAGGATCTCCGGCAGCAGGTTGCTCCACGTGATCCCGCCATCCAACGAGCGCACGGTCTGGCCGGTGTAGCTCACGGCGTAACCGGTGTCCGAGTCGGTGAAGAAGATGCTCATGGTCTGCTGGGGTGTGCCGCCCATGAGGGTCCAAGTCGCGCCGCCGTCCGTTGTGCGGAAGTTCTTGGTCCAGCCCAGTTGCGCGTCCAAGAAGAACACGGTGTGGCTTCCGCTCATGGGAGGAAGTGGTGTCCACGTGATACCGCCGTCCATCGTGCGATAGTTGTCGCCGTACTCGCCGACCGCATAGCCTTGCAGGTCGTCCACGAACCAGAGGTCGTTGATGGTGATGTTGCCCACGTTGAGCACACGGGTCCAGTTACCGCCTGCATTGGTGGTGCGGTAAATTCCGCCGTTGACCGCGCCACCGCCAACGATGTGTGTGTTGGCATCGATGCTCCAGTTGCAACGAATGGCCATGTTGGGCGCCTGGATCCCTGCGGTCGTTGCGAAGAAGTCCTGGGTAAATGTCGCCCCGCGAGAGCCGACACCCGTGGATCTGAGGTGTATGCCGAGCCCACCAGGCCCGGCATTTTCCCAATGACGGCCGCCATCCAATGTGCGTAGTGTTCCGCTCTCGAAGCCGCCCATGGTCTCCCAACCCACGGCCACGCCGGTGTCGCCGTTCACGAAGCTCACCTTGTTGAGGCGCGTGTGCCAGGTGCCTTCCACCATCACGTTCCACGTGGCGCCGAAGTCCGCCGTGCGATGGATGCGGCCGTCGGTGCCGAGTAGCCCTGCTCCGCTGGCGGTGAGCGAAAGGCTCTTGTGCTCGCTCGCACCTACTTGGATCCCGCTCCAGGTGAGCCCCGCATCGGTGCTGATGATCAGGTGCCCCCAAGAGCCGCAGGCCACTAGCGTATCGCCCAGCGCCTCCAGGTCCAGCATGGAGTAGGTCGTGTTGGACGGGATCGAGTCCCACGTAGCACCACCGTCCGTGGTGCGGATCACTTCCCCTGCGCTGCCCACGGCCACACCGAGTTGGTCGTTATAGAAGTGGAAGTCGCGCGGAAGGACCAGCTGATCGAAGGGGCCCACGCTCTGCCAAGTCAGCCCTCCATCCGTGCTCTTGAGCATCTCGCCACCGGAGCAGCTGGCATAGCCTGTTTGCGTATCCAGGAATTGGATCGCGGTCATGAAATTGCTTGTGGACTGTCCGCTGTTCATCTGCGTCCAGCTGACCCCGCTGTTGGTCGAGCGGAAGATCTTGCCCGTTAGGCTGCCCGCCCATCCCAGGGTGTCGTTCACGAAGAACACACAGCTCAACTCGCCGAACGTGGGGTTCTGAGCGCCCGTGATCGTCTCGAAGCCATTGGGGGTTCGGTATACCTGGCCTCCCTCACCCACGGCGATACCGCGCAGATCGTCCCACATGAAGAGTGCGACCGGTGAATTGCTCAGGTTGTTCGCCATGCGCTCCCAGGTGGCCCCACTGTCGCGGGTGCGTAGGATCGACTCCATGGGCTTGTCCACCGCGTAGCCCGCAGCATCGGAGACCATCTTGATGGCCTCGAACTCGCTGCGCGTCTTGATCGGCGTAACCAATTCCCATTGAGCGCACGAGACAGCAGCGAGAAAAAGTGCGCAGAGCAAAGTGGTTGATCTCATGGTCGCGGCAGTAGAGTACGTTCACATACACCGGACAGATAAATATGTTCGGGACGAAGACGTGAACAGTTCATTTTCCGGCGCTCATCGCCTTCTCCACCATCGCTTTGCTGCCGATATACAATGGGCAACGCTGGTGCAGTTCGGTCGGCTTCAGATCAAGAATGCGCGTGGTGCCGTCAGTGGCCATGCCACCCGCCTGTTCCACGATCATGGCCAAGGTGTTGGCTTCGTAGAGCAAGCGAAGTTTTCCCTTCGGTGCCTTCTTCGTTGCAGGGTACAGGTAGATACCACCCTTCAACAAGTTGCGATGGAAGTCGGCCACCAGACTACCGATATAGCGGGCGCTCATCAACTGGCGCTTGCAGTCGTCGATGTAGTTGCGCACTCCGTCGCTGAACTCGAAGTAGTTGCCTTCGTTCACTGAATAGATCTTGCCTTCCGCAGGTGTCTGCATGTTGGGGTGGCTCAGGCAGAAGGTACCGATGCTGGGATCCAGCGTGAATCCGTTCACACCGTGGCCCGTGGTGTACACGAGCATGGTGCTGCTGCCATAGATGATGTAGCCCGCCGCGACTTGTGCACTTCCGGGTTGCATGAAATCGTCCATCGTTGCTTTCGCGCCTTCGCTGAGGCGGCGGTAAATGCTGAAGATGGTGCCGATGCTCACGTTCACGTCGATGTTGCTGCTGCCATCGAGCGGATCCATGGTTACCACGTACTTGCCGCCGTTGTCGAAGTGTACGATGTCGTCGTTCTCCTCACTGGCCACGGCGCACACCATACCCTGGCTCTTCAGCAGGCGCAGAAAAAGGTCGTTGGCATACACATCGAGCTTCTGTTGCGCTTCACCCTGAATGTTCTGGCTGCCTTGTGCGCCTAAGATGTCTTCGGCCAGACCGGCCTTGTTCACCTCGCGGTTCACCATTTTCCCAGCAAGCCGGAAGCTGGTGAGCAACTGGCTCAGTTCGCCCGTGGCGTATGTGAACTCGTGTTGGCGTTCGGTGATGAACTCGGCGAGGGTGGTGATCTGGGCCATGTATAGCTAACAGCTAATGAGCTGATGGTCAATTAGCGAATAACTGAGGTTGCAAATATCGGCGTTACCGCATCTTTGGGCGATGAAGGTGACCATTCGGAGGGCAGAAGCGCGTGATGTGCCGCAGATGCTGGCGCTGGTGAAGGAGTTGGCCATTTTCGAGCGCGCCCCGAACGAGGTGACTGTTACCGAAGCGCACATGCTTGATGCGGGTTTTGGCCCTGATGCTGTTTGGGTTGGATGGGTGGCGGAGCAAGTGGACGAGATCCCGTCCCGGATCGAGTCCGGGATGACAGCCGGGAATGACATCCGTTTGTTGGGTATGGCGGTATGCTACGAACGTTATTCCACTTGGAAGGGCCGTCGTCTTTACCTGGAGGACATCATCGTGACGGACGCGGCACGCGGGCAGCGCATCGGTGAGAAGCTCTTCAGGCAGTGCGCCACATACGCGTTGGAAAAGAATTACAGCGGCATGCTCTGGCAGGTGCTCGATTGGAACACGGATGCCATTCGTTTTTATGACCGGTTCGGAACGAATTTTTCGAAGGAGTGGCTGAACGGTTCGCTCGAACTGGAGCAATTGAAGAACTTGACCGCGCAATGAAAGTCTTCAAGTTCGGTGGGGCCAGCGTGAAGGATGCCGACGGCGTGAGAAACGTCGCGAAGGTGCTTTCGCATTTTCCGAATGACGACCTGTTGATCGTGGTGAGTGCGATGGGGAAGACCACCAATGCCTTGGAAGCTGTGGTGTGGGGCTATTGCGATGGAAAGGACATGAGCGCGAATGTTGAGGCTCTGCGGAAGTCGCATTTCCTGGTGCTGGCTGAGACAGCTCCTGCGAATACCGCTGTGCATGCGGAACTCATTCTGCATTTCGACAAGTTGCAGCATCTACTGCGGCTTCCTCCATCAGGGAACATGGATCGCGACTATGACCAGATCGTTTCCATGGGCGAGGTGTGGAGCTCGCTGATCCTGAGTGCGTTTTTGAACGAAGCCGGTTTCGCGAACAAATGGGTGGACGCCCGAAAAGTGGTGCGTACCGATGATCATTTCCGCGAAGCCAAGGTGCAATGGGATACACTGGAAGACAGATTCATGGTGCACATGCCATCGTTTGAACAAGGCCCGATGCGCCTGGTCACCCAAGGCTTCATAGGATCCACCGAAGATGGACTCACCACCACTCTTGGCCGCGAAGGCTCGGATTTCTCGGCCGCCATTTTCGCTTATCAAATGGGGGCCGAAAGCGTGACCATCTGGAAGGACGTGCCCGGCATGTTCAACGCGGACCCCAAGCTCTTTCCGGACACGAAGCTGCTTTCACACATCAGCTACCGCGAGGCGATCGAGCTCAGCTATTTCGGGGCGAGCGTGATCCACCCACGTACACTTCAACCGCTCCAGAAGAAAGGCATCCCGCTCTTCGTGCGCTCGTTCAACGATGTGAACGCGCCCGGCAGCACCATCGACCATCGCAGCGAGAACGACTCGCTGATCCCGTCGTTCATCATCAAGCCGGGGCAGGTGCTCATCAGTGTCACACCGCGCGATCTGTCGTTCATCGTGGAGGAGAACCTCAGCGGGATATTCGCGGCGTTCGCACAGCATGGCGTTCGCATCAACCTCATGCAGAACAGCGCGGTGGCCTTCACGGTATGCGTGGATAACGACAACCGCGTGAAGCCGCTGGTAATGGAACTGCGCCGCGAATACGAAGTGCGCTGGAACGAAGGTCTGGAACTGGTGACCGTGCGGCATTATGACGATGCCACTTTAGCAAAGCTCACCGCCGGAAAGGAGATCCTGATCGAACAGCGCTCCCGCAACACAGCGAGGTTCGTGGTTAAGTGACGCCCAACAAACCTTTCCGTGGAAAGTCGATCGTGGAGAACTTCGGGGATACTTCATTCAGCCTTCTCTTCGCTCCGAGGATCAACGAATAGTTTTGTCGCCATGTTCCGGACTTCCGCGATGCGTTCGATCGTCGCCCCTTTGTTGGTTTGCTTGCTGAGCTTGGCGTACTTCCGTGCCTCTGCGCAGGACAGCACACTTTCCGTTCAGGACCGTATGGTCCTTCTGAATTCGCGTATCGCTTCTGCGGATTCTTCACATGACGTGCTGGCATCCGTTGAATCCAGATTGGAGCTTGCTTCCCTGGCGAGACCAAGCCAGGCATTGCAACTATACCAGGAGGCGATAGTGCTCACTGATACGGCGCATCTCTCACCTGCGGTATCGCTGCGTGCTCATCGAGGTCTGGTCGACCTCTTCACCGGTATGGGTGAAATGACAAAGGCCAACCGCGAATGGCTTGAAGTGGAGCGATTTTCGAAAGAGGTTCAGAAGCGTGAAGCGATGGAGGCCTTCGAGATAGCGGAAGCTGGGCGCACGTCGGCCGCGACGCGAACAGACAGCTTGCTTCGGATCGTGGTCGCCGATCGCTCTGAGGCTATTGCTGCGCAAGAGAAGATCATGGCAGCTTATCAGCAACGCACCAACCTCGCCATAGTGGCTATAGTGGCCGGCTTTGTTGCATTGTTGGCGTCCGTGCTCTTCTTCACCCAACACAACAAGCGCCTGCGAGGGGAATTGAAAGAGCTGCAGCAGGAAGTGACCTGGCTGCGTTTGGTTAGCAAGAAAGCCATCGAACCACAGGTCGTTGCAGCACCCGTTGTTGTTCCTGTCCCGCTGCCACCGCCACCGGTATCCGTTTCACCTTCGCTTGCCTCGGAGGAGGATGCCGTGTTGCTCGCGTTGGTGCGCAAACGAAGCTTGGAACGAATGAACACTTTGCGCGATGCACGTGCGCGAGGCGATATGGACAAGGTTGTTCGCGTGGTACACTCGCTGAAACCGCAGCTGGTCAGTATCGACGCTGATCGCTTCGCAGGTGTATGCGCGCGCCTTGTAGCGACAGCTGCGTCGGAGAACAGCGCTCAATGGAACCAGGATCTCGATGCGTTCGAGGCCGGTTTGGAACAGACGCTCGGTCGTTAGCTATTCGTTCTCGTCCAGCAGTTCGATCAACCTGTCCGGGTAGTCTGTTATGATCCCGTTCACGCCAAGCTTTATCATCCTCTTCATATCGCTCTTTTCGTTCACGGTCCAAACCAGCAGTTGGATCTCTTTTTCAAGCAGGTCCTTCACCATTCCCTTGTCCACCAATGCGAACGCAGGGCTGTAGTAGGCTGGCGTGAACGACAAGCGACGCAGGTTCATTTCGAGTCCGTCAGTGTTGTCAACGAGAAGCGCCGTTGGAATTTCATCGTTCAATGCGTGAACCGATTCAAGAACGGCGGGGTCGAACGATTGAACCACGCATCGGTCGTCGAGGCCCAGTGAATCGAGCTGTGCGAGAACCAGTTCCACAAAACGTTTCGGCTCCGGCTGGTAGGTGCCGTACAGCGTTGGTTCGCTCTTGATCTCGATGTTGTAGTTGATTCCTCCAGCGCCGAGTTCCATCGCTTTCTCTTCCACCGCCTCAACGACTTCACGCAGTGAGGGTTTATGGAGTTTTTGGTTCTCTTGATCCGGAAAGTCGGGGTGTTGAGCACTGCCACAATCGAATGCCTGTGCTTCAGCAAGCGACATGCGATAGATGTTGAACGTGTGGGACCGCATCTCGGTGATGCTGTCGCCTTCCGGGGTACGGCAAATACGATGCTCCATCCAGGGTTCGTGGCTCACCAGCACTTGACTATCGGCGGTGATCACCACGTCCATTTCCAGCCATTCGCAACCAAGCTCAAGCGCTTTTTCGAACGCAGGAATGGTATTCTCCGGCATCAAACCGCGACAACCGCGATGGCCGTGTATATCAGGACGGTTCACAGGTTCATATGCACATGCGCCCAGCAACATCGCCAGCGCTGTGGCAATGTAGTTGAGCTTAGAGTTTCCCATCATTGATATCGCCCAGGATCTTGTCCGCCAGCACGTTGGCTAATTTGAAATAACTCTCGTACGTAATGCCGGCAGTGTGTGGCGAAAGGACCACATGCTCGTTCTTGAACAAGCGCTGAAGGACCTCCTTTGGGGCGTCAGTTCGAAGACCTGTCAGCGATCGTTCTTCGAACTCCAACGTGTCCAGGCAAGCACCACGCACGCGTCCATTGTCGATAGCATCGAGCAAAGCGGTGGTGTCCACCAATTGTCCCCGAGCTGTATTGATGAACCAGATCGGTCGCGCGCATTGTGCGAAAAATCGGGCGTTCACGAACCCGTTGGTTTGTTCGTTCAGTGGTAGGTGAAGGCTGATCACGTCACTTTTCTCCATCAGCTCATCAAAGCTCGTCTCACGCACATGCTCAGGTGCGTAGTCCTTCAAATACTTGTCGTACGCGAGCATTTTCACACCGAAGCCCTGAAGCTTTTGTGCGAAGGCACGTCCCATGCGGCCAAAGCCAATGATGCCCACCGTGCTGCCGTTCAATTCATGGCCTGTATTTTCTTTCCTGCGCCATTTACCGCCGCGCACTTCGCGATCGGAGCGGATCAAATGGTTCATCAACGCCAGCAGCATGGCTATGGCATGTTCACCCACAGCATCGCTATTCCCTTCCGGTGAATTGTAGATGCGGATGTTCCGCTTCGCACATTCCTGCTGGTCGATGTTCTCGAGGCCTGCACCCGCGCGGGCGATGAATTTCAGCTTAGGGGCACGATCGAGCGTTTTCGCATCCAGCATGATGCGCCCACGTATCACCACGCCTTCTGCGTCGAACAGCTGTGCGAAAAGCATTTCGCCTTCCAACTCGCTCAGGTCCTCGCATGTATGACCGGCAACGCTCAGTCGCTCGCTGAGCACCGGATGAACGCTATCAATGAAGTTGATCTTCATAGCAGGATGCCCGCCAGAAAGAGCGAAGCGATCGTGAAGTAAATGACCAATCCTGTGATGTCCACAACGGTAGCGACGAACGGTGCGCTGCTTACGGCGGGGTCCATTCCCACTCGCTTCAACAAGAGCGGGAAGGATGAGCCGATCAGGTTGCCCCATAGCACAACGCCCAACAATGAGAAACCGATAGCCAGGCCGATCGGCACCCAATGCGGTCCGTACAGGCTCGTGAATTGCGCATAGATCGCCACGCGCAAGAAACCGACCACGCCGAGTACGATGCCCAACGTAAGGCCAACACTTGTTTCGCGCTTCACAATGCGCCACCATTCCTTGGTCGTTACATCACCAACTGCCAATGCCCTGCAGATCAATGAGGACGCTTGTGAACCGGTATTGCCACCGGATGATATGATCATCGGCACGAACAGGGCCAGCACCACCGCCTTGGCGATCTCATCTTCGAAGTAGCTCATGGCTGTTGCGGTGAAGCCTTCACCGATCAACAGGATCACCAGCCAGCCAGCCCGTTTCTTCACCATCTCCCACAAACTGCTGTTGCTGTAGCTGTATTCCAGCGCTTCCATACCGCCCATCTTCTGCACGTCCTCCGTCTCCTCCTCGCGCATCACGTCCACCACATCGTCAATCGTGATCCGCCCGACCAGTCTCCCGCGATCATCCACAACGGGCACCATCGGCAAGTCGTATTTCGCCATGATGCGGGACACCTCTTCCTTGTCCATGTCCGCTTTCACGGTGATGGCATCCGGGTCGTACACGTCTTTCACCGGTGTGCGAAGGCTCGTGGTGATCAGCTTCTTCAGCGGAATGGTGCCTACGAGTTTCCCATGGTCATCCACCACATTGATCACATACACGTGTTCAATGTCATCCGCATGTTCCCTGAGTTCACGAACACAATCGAGCATGCTGGCGCCCACGTTCACCTTCACCAGCTCTTTGGCCATAAGGCCACCCGCCGTATTCTCGTCGTAGCTGAGCAGTTCAGTGATCTCGCTCTTCAGTTCACTGTCGTCGATGTTCGCCAATACTTCTTGCTGAACGTCCTCGGGAAGTTCAGCGATCACATCGGCGGCATCATCCGAGTCCAGTTGTTCGATCACCTCCTCGGCGATCTTTTTCGCACTGAAGTCCTCGAGCAGATCTTCCCGCCGGTCTTCCGGGAGCTCGTTGATCACCTCCGCGGCCACCTCACCCCCCAACAGGCTGTGCACGTAACGAGCTTCGTCAAGGTCGAGGCGGTCGAGCAGTTCGGCGATGTCCGCCGGGTGCATTTCGTTCAATTCGTTCAACAGCGCCTCTTCGCGCTTGTGCAGCACGTGCTCCTGGATCCGTTCCAGGTTTGTTTCGCTGAGGTTGAAGGTCATTGGGAATTGGCAGGACGCAGCAGAAGCTGTCTTGGTCGCTGTGCGAAACTAGGGCAGGGCGGGTCGAGAACGAGCTATTGCTCCGAACACGCTTGTGTGATCACCACGAAGTCCGCTACGGACAAGCGTTCCGCTCGCAGCTGCGCGAATTGTTCGGGCACTCCGTTCTTCAAGGGTTCAAAGCCTTTCAGCGCGTTGTGCAGCGTTTTGCGACGCTGGTTGAAGGCTGTTTTCACCACTTGGAAGAACAGCTTTTCGTCACAATCCAAGGCACCCACTTCATTGCGCCGCATGCGGATAACCGCGCTGCGCACCTTCGGAGGCGGAATGAATGAGCTCGGTTCCACGATGAAGAGCATGTCCATGTTGAACCAGGCTTGTGCCAGCACACTGCTGATGCCGTATGTGCGGCTGCCTGGAGGAGCGCATAACCGATCGGCCACCTCTTTCTGGAACATGCCTACAAGTTCGGTGAACCGGTCTCGGTGCTCCAACACTTTGAAGACGATCTGCGTGCTGATGTTGTACGGAAAATTGCCGATCACAGCGATCGGTCCTTCGCCTATCGCGTTAGGCGACATGCGCAAGAAGTCGCTCTCGAACACGCGAAGATCCGGATAGGTTGAATGAAGGTGCGCTACGGATTCCCGGTCCACTTCGTAGCAAGTCAGTTCGAATTCCGTGCGTTTCAGCAAATGCTTGGTGAGGGCTCCGGTACCTGGGCCTACTTCCACCAGATGCCGGTAGTTGCCATGGCCAGTGAGACTTTCCGCGATGCGCTCCGCGATACCTTCTTCCTTCAGGAAGTGCTGACCAAGATGCTTCTTCGCGCGGACGTACATCACGCGGTGTGTACCACTTCCAGCAGGGTGCGGAAAGCGACGAATTTCCCTGCGTAGCGCTTCTGGGTGTCGGCTTGCAAACGAGGCGCGTGCTCAGCTTTGTACCGCTCGTAAGTTTCCATATCCGCACACATGTATTGGATCGCGTACGAGAGTCCACCTTCTTCCTCAGCAAGGATGCGGCAAATGCGATTGTCCAGGAAAAGACCAGTGGCCATAACATCTGGAATGTGAGCGCTTTTCATCCAATGGAGCCATTCCTCGGCAACATCCAGGTCCACGTTCACCGTCACATTGTAGATGATCATTGTGGCCCGTTCAGGAATTTTTGTTCGGGTGTGTCCAGGTTGTCGTGATCCCCGCGCAAGTGACGGAAACGATCGCGTGCTTCAGGCACGAAAATGCTCCCGCTCTGCTCAAAGAGAAGTTTCTCGAAGTAGCCTTTCGCCTTTTCCTTGTCGTTGAGCTTGTCTTCGTAAAGTTTGCCCAGATCTAGCAGCGCGTTGTCTACAAGGATGTCCGTTGGAAACAACTCCAATACTTTTTGCAAGTACGTGGCGGCCGTATCGTATTGGTGGCGCGCATAAGCGATGTGGTAAAGTTCATACAGGATGTCATCGCCCAAACTGTTCAACGGGAAGTCGACGTTCAAACTGTCCATGGTCAACAAGGCTTCGTCGTAACGGTGTTGGAAGGTGAGCAGTTTGGCACGAGAGAATTGTGTCAGTGGTGTGCGCAGGCTGTCCTCTCCAAGATTATCGGTGATCAGCAACGAGAGCTCCATGGCATCGTTGGCGATGAGTTTGCTGGTGCTCGCTTTCAGAACATCAAGCTGTGCTTTGGACCATAGGAAGTCCCCGCTGTAGAAACTCACCTTCGCATTTCGCAAGCGTGCTTCGTGTCCCAGAATGTCGTTCTTGAAATCAAGATCTACCTGCGAGTACAGTAGTGAGGCGTCCCAGATGTTCGCGTCCAGCATGTACACATCGCCAAGGTCCAACTTGAATTGCGCCTGGGTCTTGGGGTCCACACCGTTCGTGTTCACGCCCTCCTCAAGCAACGCGATCGCACCAGGACGATCACCGAGGTAGTAGGCCTTTACATGCGCCAGCCCTCGGAGGAGGTCCGTGGTTTGTGGCGACTTTCCAAGATCAGTGATCGCTGTGTTGTACTGCAGCACCAATTCGTCCAGCTCAGGTTTGGGTGGCTCAGCTTGTTCGGTTACTCGTGCATCGAGCGCATGCACCAGGCCCAAACGAGCCCGAATGAAGTTGGCGTTCGCTTTCCCTTGATCAAGAACGTACTTATAGCATTTCGCTGCGGTTGTCCATTCCTTGTTCGTTACCGCGATGTCTGCGAGTTCCATCAAGCGCTGCCCACCTTCGTTGAACCGCTTGTCCATGGCCTTGCTCTGCACGAAAGCACCCGTGAGGTCCTTTTGCTGGAGGTACTGCCAGATGAGCATTTCCTGGAAGATCGTATTGTCAGGGTCTTTCTGTGAGCGCCTCAACAGCTCTGTGCGGAGCATGTCCGTACGAGCATCGATCTTCGTGAAATCGATGTACCGGGCCAATCCGTTCTGCACCGCTTGCAGGTAGCTCGGATTCACCGTGAGCAGATCCATGAAGGAGGTTGTCATTCCTTGCAGATCGCCCTTGGCGGCATATAGTTGCGCGATCTCGTAGTCGAAGGAATAGCCCTCGTTCTTCGAAGCTTTTTTTCCGCGATCGTACACCTTGAGCGCACGGTCGTATTCATTGTACTTCTGGAAGGCGTTGGCCAATGAACGAATGCTGTTCTGGTCCTCTTTCAACGCCTTCAGCGCCTTGTCGAACTGTTGCTCGGCTTTCTCGTCCTCGCCCTTTGCTCTCAGCACCACGCCCATATCCACAAATCCGCGCGGGTCGTTCTGCCTGCGTTGCTGGTCTTTGGCCAGTTTTTCCGCATTCTCGTAGTTCTTCAACGACATCCAGCATTGGAAGAGCTGCTCGTAATTGAAGGTTGAAGGTTGTTGCTTGTAGAGTTTGTCGTAGTAGAGCGACGCACGGTCGAAGTCGCCTTGCTGGAAGTATTGCGCCGCGAGTTGCTCGTCGGTGCCTTGCGCCTTTGCCAAGCTGCATGCCGCCAACAACAACAACAGTAACGCGCTTCGCAAGATCTTCATCAATGGTTGAGCAAGGTGTCGGTTCGTACAAGAATACTATCCACAATAGGTGCCAGGCGTGCGTGATCGCGGATCACACCGCGGGCTGTGCTTAGAAGAGTAAGGGTGTTTTGCTGTACAACTGACAAGACCAAGCTTTCCTTGCTGATGTAGCCGGCTTCAACAGCAGGATCCAATGCGCCTTGCTCAACATCGTACTTCAGGTCGGTCAGTTGCTTCCGGGCGGTGTTCAGTTCTTTCAACAGGGGCTCAAAATTCTTGTTCACGTAGCCCATGTTCTTGTTCATGGCACCGTGGTAGTTGCCGAGCGCTATCGCGGATCGCTTGTCCAACGTGTCGCGCATCACCATTTCCAGGGTGGCTTTCCGCATTTGGTAGGAAGAATCGATGGCACGAAGTGGATCGCGATCCATGGCGTTCATCTCCGTAAGAAGGTTCTCCGTTACTACCATAAGGCTATCCAATGTGCGCACATTCGCCTTGTTCGCAGAACGTTTGCACGCGCTGAACGTGCAGATCCAGAACGCAGCGATCACGATCATTGGTACACGCATGTTCATTTGCGGATCATATCGAAGCCCGTGTATGGCTGGAGTGCTTTCGGGATGCGAATGCCATCGTCCGTTTGATTGTTCTCCAACAATGCAGCTACGATCCGCGCTAGTGCCAATGCGCTACCGTTCAACGTGTGTGCCAGTTTGGGTTTCTTGTCCTCACCCCGATAACGCAACTTCAACCGATTGCTCTGGAATGTCTCGAAGCAACTGATAGAGCTTACTTCGAGCCAACGCTTCTGCGCACCGGCCCACACTTCCATATCGTAGGTCATGGCGCTCGAGAAGCCCATGTCCCCGCCGCACAGCAGCAGTTGACGATAGGGCAATTCCAGATCATTCAAAAGACCTTTCACGTGTTCCACCATGCCTTCCAACGCGGCATAGCTGTTCTCGGGTTTTTCGATGCGTACGATCTCCACCTTGTCGAACTGGTGCACTCGGTTCAAACCCCGCACATGCGCGCCGTAACTACCGGCTTCCCTGCGGAAACAAGGTGTATAGCCCACCAGTTTGATCGGTAGTTTTTCAGCATCCACGATCTCGTCCCGGTACAAATTCGTGATAGGCACTTCCGCAGTTGGTATCAGGTACAAGCCATCCACTGTGGCGTGGTACATCTGGCCTTCCTTATCCGGCAATTGCCCGGTGGCGAAGGCACTTTCCGCATTCACCATGTGCGGAGGAATGATCTCGCGGTAGCCAGCGGCGATCGCGCGATCCAAGAAAAAACTGATCAAGGCACGTTGAAGCTTGGCGCCTTGTCCGCTGTATACCGGAAACCCTGCGCCGGTGACTTTCACGCCGAGGTCCATGTGCAAAATGCCGTATTCCTCACCCAGCTCCCAGTGTGGCTTGGCGTTATCCCCCAGCGAAGGCATCGCACCTTCCTGCATAACGGTCACGTTCTCATCCGGGGTTTTACCGGGAGGAACTTTCGGGTTCGGTGCATTGGGGATCAGGCAGAGCTGATCGCGGAGGGCAAGTTCGGCAGCGTTCAGTTCTTCCTGCATGCGCTGGATGTCGGCTTTGAGCGAAGTGGTTTTCGCGC
>JANNYL010000610.1:0-1033 GCA_031410075.1 Flavobacteriales bacterium | reverse complement strand
ATCTGGGTGATCTTGGCATCACGCATCAACCGCTCCACGTGATACTCCTTTACATAACCGTAACCACCGTGGATCTGCACGGCTTCGATCGTATGGCGCATGGCCACTTCTGATGAAAACAGCTTGGCCATACTGCTGGCCATCGCATAATCCAAATGCTGGTCCTTCAACCAGGCAGCTTTCAAACAAAGCAAACGCGCCGCTTCGATATCCGTAGCCATATCAGCTAGTTTGAACTGGATGGCTTGGTGGTCACTGATCGTTTTACCGAACGCCTTGCGCTCTTTGCTGTATGCTAGCGCCAATTCGAACGCGCCACTGGCAATGCCAAGCGCTTGTGCCGCGATGCCGATCCTGCCGCCTGCCAAAGTCTTCATCGCGAATTTGAAACCGAAGCCATCCTCGCCAATGCGGTTCGCCTTGGGCACCTTGACATCTTGGAACATCAGCGTATGCGTGTCGCTGCCGCGGATACCGAGTTTATCCTCCTTGGCTCCGACAACAAAACCAGGCAGGCCTTTCTCCACGATCAAGCAGTTGATACCTCTATGGCCCTTGGCGGCATCTGTCTGGGCCATCACGAGATAAGTGCTCGCCGTGCTACCGTTCGTGATCCAGTTCTTGGTTCCGTTCAGCAAATAATGGTCACCCATATCAATGGCTGTGGTGCGCTGGCTGGTAGCATCGCTGCCCGCCTCCGGTTCGCTCAGGCAGAACGCACCGATCTTCTCCCCTTTCGCCAGCGGCACGAGGTACTTCCTCTTCTGTTCTTCGTTCGCGAAAGTCTCCAGGCCCCAGCAAACCAAGCTGTTGTTCACGCTCATAACCACACTGGTGCTGGCGTCCACTTTACTGATCTCTTCCATCGCGAGCACATAACTCACGGTATCCATCCCACCTCCACCATATTCCGGGCTCACCATCATGCCCAAGAAGCCGAGTTGACCCAGCTGCTTGATCTCCTCTGTCGGGAATTTCTGCTCACGATCGCGTTCGATCACGCCGGGCTTCAGAACATTCTGGGCAAAGTCGC
>JANNYL010000609.1:0-1333 GCA_031410075.1 Flavobacteriales bacterium | reverse complement strand
TGTTTTTGTAGTTCGATTTGCTTTTCCAATCGTCGGAACCACGATTCGAATCGACCAAAACTAGGGGGCTGTCCTTTACGATCCAAGGTGCAAAGAGCATTACTTATCAACAATCTGTCCTGCGGGTAGATCGTCCCGGATCCCGCGCTGGATCCGGGTTTCCGGTCTGCACCGGCTGTTCACCTTTCAACAGTGCAAAGCCCTGTTCACCAATGGGCGAACAGGGCTTCGATCAAGAGGGTCTATCAGTTCGGCCTAAAGCACGCTCAGTCGCTTCGTGAATGTCTTTCCGTCCACTGTGAGGTTCAGCAGGTACACGCCTGTTGTTATCGACCTGTCCAGCCCGATAACACGGTTCAAGTGATCACCTTCGTTCATCAGGCGTTCGCTCAATACCACCTTGCCCTGCAGGTCGGTCACAAGCACTTGGATCTCCTGGCGTTCGCCGGTCAAACCATTGAGGCTTAGGGTTACCTGTCCATCGACTACCGGGTTGGGGTAAACCAACAGATCTGCTTGTGCGGCTTCGGTTTCTTCGGTGAAGTCCGGCATGCGATCCTCGCCACCGTTCGCCGGTGGCGTGAAGATGGTCAGCTGGCAGCTCGCGCCGCAGAAGCCGCTCCATTGGCCGTTCACCAGCACGTTCACGGTAACGTCGTATTGGCCGTTCACCAAGGGCTGGGTTACCCAGTTCAGGATGCACACGTAGTTGTTGCTCTGTATGATGCGGGTGTACCCTTCGCCCATGTTGACGAACTTGAACTTGTACAGTGTTCCGCCCACAACAGGCACCGCCCAGATCTTGTCGCTTCCGCCGAAGGTCTTGGTAGCACCGCAACTATGCGTAGGTAGCGAAGGGTTGTCGATCAACTGCGTGCAACCAGGAACTTGCACGGGGTCGATACCCATTTCGCAACCGCCACCGAAGCGGTCGTCCGCCATACCGGAGGCACCTTGGTCCACCCGAACGCGTGTGAAATAATGCACACCGGGCAACAAAGGGCTGCTGACCATTTCGCCGAATTTCACCCATGGGCGCGGCACTGCTATGCGACGCAGGAAGCCCGCATCCGGATCGCTGAATTCGAATTGGTACATCACCACGCCAGGCACCGCCTCGCAGTACACCTTGTTGAGCAGATTGTTGGTGAAGATGCCGCACTCGTTCGCCAGGACATCGCTGGGGCCAGCGGGCAGGCAGAACTCATGACCGCTCACATAGACGCCTGTGGCCGGAACAAGCGCGGGGCTTTGTGTACCATCCGCGGAGCCAATGAACTGGTCGCGCAAGAGGACTCGTCCGGTGCCATCCTGTATCTCCCAGAAGCCGTTG
>JANNYL010000608.1:0-5461 GCA_031410075.1 Flavobacteriales bacterium | reverse complement strand
AGGTCTCGTGAATGCTGAAAAGCGAAAAACCCCGGCACGTGCCGGGGCTTTTCGCTTGCGAGAAGAAGGTGGGAACAACTCAGGCGGCGAGCGCCTTTACCACTTGGCTCATAGGGCTCATAAGTCCTTTGCGCCCCAAAGCCTGCACACGGAACCAGTAGAACTTGGCGCTCTGCAAGGCTTCGATGGTGTAGCGCGTCTGGCTGGTGAAGGCTACGAGTTCCCACTTGTCCTCGGCATCGGGCCCAACGCTGTTGGCGAAGACCTGGTAGTTGTTGGCGTCTTCCACCACATTCCAGCGAAGGCGGATCTGGCCGCTGAAGCTGGTAAGCAACGGACGGAGGCCCAGTGGCGTGTTCAACTCTTCCACAGACTGGCCCTTGCGCCGCACTTCGAAACCGGCGCTCAGGATCTTGGCCTCATCGCCACCGGCTTGCGCGGTGATGTAACCGGCCAGTTCCTTCAACAAGGAGCGCAACGTTTTCTCGGCAGTGCGCTTTGCCTGATAGGACACCTTGCCGCCATTGAACAATACTTCCTGGTCCGCTTGCTCCAATGCATTGCACGCGGTGGTGATGCTGGCCAGGAAACCCACGGGGAAAGTGAACGATGCGTTGCCCGTGAGCATGTCAACACAGTTGTTGCCTTTTTCCACCAAGGCTCCTGAGGTGAGGCCCGAAAGCCCTTCTTTGACTACGAAAAATATCTTCATGACAGTTGTTTTTGTTGGCCGGTAAATTCCGGTTGACCCCTTTAACCGAGAATGCACCACGCACGGCCCACCGCGGTTTGGTGTTTGCACCAGACCTTGGGGTGGTGTTTATACCAGTAGCCTTTCGGAAAGCCTTGCCCAGCAATAGTTGTATGCCGTTCAAGTTCCTGTGTTGGCACTACAATATCCTGTCGTACTTGTTCAAGTTGAGGCTCTACTTGTTCAAGTTCTGGCTAAAGTCGTTCAGGTTGAGGCTCGACTTGTTCAAGTTCTGCTCCAAGTCGTTCAAGTTGAGGCTCGACTTGTTCAAGTTCTGCTCCAAGTCGTTCAAGTTGAGGCTCGACTTGTTCAAGTTCTGGCTAAAGTCGTTCAAGTTGAGGCTCGACTTGTTCAAGTTCCCGCTCAAGTCGTTCAAGTTGCGGCTCGACTTGTTCAAGTTCTGCCGAAAGTCGTTCACGTTGAGGCCCGTCTTGTTCAAGTTCTGGCTCAAATCGTTCGAGTTGAGGGTCGACTTGTTCGAGTTCTGGCTCAAGTCGTTCAAATTGAGGTCGACTTGTTCAAGTTCTAGCTAAAGTCGTTCAAGTTGAGGCTCGACTTGTTCAAGTTCTGGCTAAAGTCGTTCAAGTTGAGGGTGCGTTCGTTCAGGTTCGTCTGCGAACCCATCCAGTTCGTTTCCGATCAATGCTTTTGTGAAGGCATGCACACCATTCGCGTACAGATGCAGAATGGCTCTATACGCAGTACAAGAAGCAGTAGAAAGAGTGGTAATACAACACCTTACGCAAGGTCAGGCAGAGGAGCCCCAAGTCACCGATCCCGCGCGGCTATTGCACCGATCGAAGATCCACCTACCTTCGCCCCGCTTTATTCCGAGAGTTCTTTGGCGAGAACCGTAGGGAACGAGCACAAACCTTAAACCTCACTCAGTCAGTCGAACTCATGAACATTTATGTCGCCAACATCGCGTATACCGCGAAGGACCAGGATCTCCGGGAGCTTTTTGAAGCTTTTGGTGAAGTGACCTCGGCCAAGATCATTATGGACAAAGCCACCAACAGGAGCCGCGGCTTCGGGTTTGTGGAGATGGCCGACGATACAGCTGGCAAAGCGAGTATCGAGGGTACCAACGGCAAGGCCTTCCATGGTCGTGACCTGGTGGTGAACGAAGCACGCCCACGCACCGAAGGCGGCCCAAGTGGCGGCGGCGGAGACCGTGGTGGTTACCGCGGCGGAAGCGGTGGCGGTGGTGGTGATCGTGGCGGCTACCGCGGAGGCGGTGGTGGCGGCGGAGACCGTGGCGGCTACGGTGGAGGAGGTGGCGGCGGACGTGATCGCGGAGACCGCGGAGGCGGAGGCGGTTACCGTCGCGACGAGTACTAGGATAAGCGCAATTCCAAAAGAAGCCCTCGGCCACTGGTCGGGGGCTTTTTCGTTGTTTTGATATCCTGGATGTGAGGCCTAGTGATTGATCAGCAAAAGACCTTTGCCACAATTCATCCACTCCCTCTCCTCGGGAGAGGGATCAAGGGTGAGGCCAGACAGGCAAGCGTGAATTGTGGCAGAGGTCTAATACCATTTCGAGGTACAAATAACATCCGATTGGAAACCACCCCAACCCCTCCTTGAGCCAAGCGAGCCGCTGTGGCGGCATCGCAGGAGGGGAAAACCCAATAGGTGGATCCGCATTTCGAAATGATCTATTGATCCAGTTTTGGGCTCGGTAAACCTTTTCGCGTTCTATTGGTCAGCACTCCCGCTTCATCCGGTTAAAGCTGGCAGCCTGGTGTATGCGGTTAGCTTCGCGATCCTTCATGTTCAGCTGCATTCGCCGTTCCTTATTCGTGACCTTCCTGTGCATGTGCGCCATAGGTGCGAGCGCTCAGCGCCCGGATCGCGGTGGCATGGGGCGCCCGGCGATTGCGAAGATCTATGGTCGTGTGCTGGATGCCACTACTCGCAAAGCGGCTGAATTCGCTTCGGTAAGCTTGCTTGCTGCGCAGAAAGACAGCGTGATCAACGGTGCACTTACCCAGCCGAATGGCGACTTCCTCATGGAGCGGTTACCGTTCGGCTCTTATCGGCTGCGCATCAGTTCGCTTGGATACACTGCGTTCGAGGAAGTGGTGAACATCACTCCAGAGCATGTCGAGCAGGATCTGGGGAATTTGGTCCTTCAACCGAACCAATTGCTGTTGAAGGATGCGGAAGTAGTGGCTGAGCGCAGCCAAACGCAATTGCAGGTGGATCGTCGCGTGTACAATGTGGAGAAGGACCTTGCTGTGCGAGGGGGCACTGGAGTGGATGTGATGAAGAACATACCGGGCCTCAGTGTGGATGCCGACAACAACGTGCAGTTGCGGAACAACTCCCCACAGATCATGATCGACGGTCGTCCTTCGGCGCTTTCACTCGAGCAGATCCCTGCGGACGAGATCGAGCGCGTGGAAGTGATCACCAACCCGAGCGTGGTGTTCGACGCGAGCAGTAGCGGGGGCATTATCAACGTGGTGCTGAAGAAGAGCACGCGACCTGGGTACAATGGACAGTTGCAGGCCAGTGCAGGCACCAATGGCCGTGTTGGGGCGAACGGCAACTTGAACGTGAAGGATGGCCGTTGGGCCTGGATCCTCAGCGGCAACGGGAATTTCGCCGACAACACTACCAATACGCGTACCTCCCGAGATCTTTTCAACGAGGGGTCGCAAGTGAGCGCCTTCAGGCAGGATGGCCTTTCAGGAAGTGATCGCAGGAACTACGGTGGTCGCCTTGGTGTGGACCTGAAAGTGAGTGTTCGCAGCACATTGAGCGTAAGTGGGAATGTTCGAGGCCGAGGCTATTTGAGCGACGATGCGCTCACCTACACGGAGCGCAATGGGGTTGGTACGTTGATCGGAAGTGGCGGGCAACTCAATACGGGGGAGAGCATGGGCAACGACGCCTCCGCCCAAGTGGGTTTTAAGCACAAGACGCCGAAAGAAGGCCGTGAATGGAACACGTACTTCACATACAACCGCAGCCGTCGTGAGAACCGATCGACCTTTCTGACATCGGCCATGAACGGCGATGGCGCTGCCATGCTGGGCGGTTCACGCACGCAACGAAGCAATGGAAGTACCGACGGCGACCAGTTCACATGGCAGTTCGATATGAGCGATCCGCGGAACGAAAAGAACAAGCTGGAATATGGTCTGCGCAACAACACCCGGTTGGAATACAGTTCGTTGGATGTGAGCGTTGGCACGGACACCAGCGAGGCACGTTCCGATCCCACCTTGAGCAATGACTATCGGATCACCGACATCGTGAACGCCGCGTACGTGAACTGGATACGCAAACTCAGCGAGCACTGGGGCATGCAAGCGGGTCTGCGTGCTGAACAAACGTGGTTCGAGGCGGAGTTGCCGGGCAAGTCACAGCGTTTCAGCTATCGATATCCGAATGGCACAGATGATCTGTTCAAGGCACTTTTCCCAGCCGTGTATTTCAGCCGGAAGTGGGAGGGAACACGTGAGCTCCAATTCAACGCATCGCGGAAGATCAGTCGCCCGAATTTCTTCCAAGTGATGCCCTTCATCATGTTCAGCGACACGCGCAATATCCGCATCGGTAATCCCGCACTTGCGCCCGAGTTCATTTCGTTGGCGGAAGTGAACCATCTTCTTCCATTCAAGAAGAACCCACGCAGCAATTGGCTCAGTTCACTTTTCGTGAGGCAAACGGATGATGTGATCACGGGTTTTTCATCGCCCTTGCCGGAGGACAGCAGCATTTTGGTGAATACCTGGGTCAATGGTGACAACAGCTGGACGTACGGTTGGGAGAACACCATCAAGTTCGAATTGACCAAGACAGCGCAACTCACGGTTGGTGGAACGGTACAATACGTGGAGATCGGTGCAGGCGCTTTGCGGAACAATGGTTGGGTGGTCAATGGCAAATTGAACCTCAACGTGAAACTGCCGAAAGACTGGAGCTTTCAGATCAATGGCGAGTACGAAGGAAAACGGCCACAGCCGCAGGGCTATGCGATCCCGAACGGTGGCATTGATCTGAGTATTGGAAAGGATTTCGGCAAGCATTGGGGCACACAGGTACTGGTGAACGATGTGTTCTTCACGCGCCTCTGGGGCACAGTGCTCGATACACCGAGGCTTTACCAAGAGACCGAACGCCGGCGCGAGATGCGATTCGTGCGCTTGCAGATCACGTGGAAATTCGGGGAGCAGGATACCTCCCTTTTCCGGCGAAAGAGCCAGCGAAAGGACCCCGGAGCGACAGGAGGGGAGGAGGGATTCTGAGACGACGCCCCTTAAAGGAACGTTAAGGATCACATAACCGTGTGCCCAACCCGGCTAACATTGTCCTATGCGCCGCCGCACTTTGGGTACCCTCGTCCTGCTCGCCATCCTGAGCGTGGTAGGCGTGGTACTCACCCAATACATCTGGCTGCGCCAAGCCCAACAGTACCAGAATGAGCAGGTGGCGCTGCAAAAACAGCAAGCTGCGCAGATAGACAAACAGTTCAACGACCGCGTGACCATCGCATTGACGGATGTCACCGAGCGCATTCTTTCCATCAACCGGGACCCCAGCGACCTCTTTGACGCGGTGAAGCAGGAGCGGCCGAACTACTTCGCGGTCACCATCAACGACACCATTCACCCGTACCTGTTGGAGTCCTTGTTGAAGCACGAGTTCGAGCGTCGTGGTATCGAGGACGATTTCGAATTCGGCATTTACGATTGCTTC